>DAHUXU010000388.1 GCA_027307005.1 Gemmatimonadota bacterium | reverse complement strand
TGGACGGGCCTCGAGCAGAGCGTGAATGGTGGATGCTTACCGAGTCATCCGCATGCGCGCTCCGCCGCGACCCGTCGGGCCGTGGTGGTGAAGCGCGTGATGGTGGGTGACGCGGTCAATGTGCATGCCAATAACATATGCGATGGACGTGCGGGTGTCAAAGTGCGGGAGACAAAAACTCGTTGGTCGCGCCCGAGTGGCGTGAGCATCGCGGTGGCGGGCTTCCTGAGAGCGGATTGAACGGAGAACAGCACGGAGAACGGCACGGATCGCTCGGTGGTGGGGCCGTTCGAGGTCCCGCCGGATCGCCTAACGTGAACCGGTTGGACCGCGAAGTGCCGTCGCTCAGCTCGGTACCCACCGGACGCTGCACGACGCATGAGCTTGACCCGTGACTCGCAGACGCCGATCTTCGGAACGTTGCGACCCGCTACGCGTCCCGCGAGGATCACAGGCCGTGATGTCCATTGGTTCGGTTGCATCGCGAGGCGTCTTGACCATCACGCCGTGGTACGGCGGTGTGGAAGGCGGCGTCGGCGTCGCCACGGAAACCATCTCCCATACACTGTTGCGCACGGGCTCGCGCTGCGCCGTGATCGAGATGGCGGCCGACGCCGTCGTGCCCCGCCTGCGACGCGGGCGTGCGGGCGAACTGATCGTCGGCATGTGCCTGCGCCCCGACACCAGCCTAACGGGAACGCTGCGCGCCCGTATCGGGTACCGCGTGCGGCAAGCGACGGCAATGGGCGGACTCGCCATGCTCACGGCACGCTTCGATGCGAACGTCGCGCATTTTCATTATGTGAACGATTCGTACATCCCGCTCTTCGCCATCTGCCGGCGGCTCGGACTCGCCACGGTGCTGACGCTGCACGGCACCGACGTCAACGACGCCGACGGAAATGCCTGGGCCCGCGTCGACCGACTGCTCCGCGCCGCCGACGCCGTGACCACCGTATCGGCTGCACTCTTCCGCACCATCGTTGCGCGATCGCCCGAGATGGCCGACAAGACGGCGGTCGTGCCCAACTCCGTGCCGGTGGACATCACGGCCGCCGCCGAGGCCGTGCCGGGGCATCGGAGCGAACCGGCCATCGACGTGCTGTTCCTCGGCAATCTGCGTGTCGTGAAGGGTCCCGATGTCCTGCTCGAGGCCATGCAGCTGGTGAGCGCGCGGATCGGGAACGTCTCGGTCACGATTGCGGGCGCCGGTCCGCTGCGGGAGCAACTGATGCAGCGGTCGCGGCAAATCGGCATCGATCATCTGGTCACGTTCCGCGGCCGTGTGAGCCGGGAGGAAGCCGTCGGCCTGTTGTGCCGCTCGCGGATCCTCGTGATCCCCAGCCGGTCCGAAGGCGCTCCGCTCGTCGCGCTCGAGGCGCAGATGCTCGGCGTGCCGATCGTCGCCACCAACGTCGGCGGGATTCCGGAGAGCGTGACGCAGGATGGCAGCGGCATGCTCTGTCCGCCTAACGATCCAACGGCGCTCGCGTCGGCGGTTCTGCAGCTGCTCGGCGACGACGCGCTTCGCCGCCGGCTCGGCGCCGAGGGGCGCCAGCGGGCCGCGACGCTGTTCTCGCCCGAGCGGATCGCGTCGCGATACCACGAGGTGTACGAGCAGGCCGTCGCCCGGCGGCGCGCGCCACCGTTGCTGATCGCGGCTGCGCGTTAGGCTTTTTGCCACAACGCCCGGGTCGGGCGGCCCGTCCACGCGCCCGCGGACACAGGCACGCGCTCGAGGCGCGAAGGGTCGCACGGATCGGGCAAAAGCGGGCACAGCTATTCCTACTATTATTATAGCGCACCGTCCCTATATTTGTCCGGACATATCGCCCGCCGGCCCCAGCGGTCCGGACAACCTGCCATCCGCCGCCGCGCACCCCCTCTGCCACCAGCGACGGCACCGACGGAGACCCACCATGGATGAGAAACTCCGCAAGGAAGTGCGCATCCTGAAGGCGTACGCCATCCTCTCGTCGCTCTTGTTCGCCGTGCTGCTCTTCACCGCGTTCCGCTCGCCGAAAACCGTGGACTTCGATCAGATCAACGCCCACCGCATCAACATCCGCGAAACGAACGGAACGATCCGCCTCGCCATTTCCAACACCGACGAATTTCCCGGCGGCACCATCGGCGGCGTCGAGCTCAAGTACCGCAACGGACACCGCGGGGCGGGACTGCTCTTCTTCAACGACGACGGCGACGAGAACGGCGGCCTCACGTACGAGACGCACGTCGTGAACGGCGTGCCCGAGGCGAGCAGCACCATTCGCTTCGACCACTTCCGTCAGCAGGAAGCCGTGGGTCTCGACTACGAGCAGCACGGGACGACGAAACAATCCGGCCTGCTGGTGTGGGATCAGCCGAACGAACCGCTCACCGGCGACATGGCCCGCGCGCTCAACGACATCCAGGCCATGAAAGACACCGCGGCCCAGCGCGCGGCATTCCAGTCGTTCCAACGAAAATACGACAAGGCGTTCGGCCACTTCACGCAGCGCGTGTTCGTTGGGCGGACGAAGAACGATGACGCCGCGGTGCTGCTCATGGACAAGAGGGGGAAGGCGCGCGTCAAGCTGGCGGTGGACAGCGCGAACAACGCGTTCCTCGAGTTCCTGGACGACAGCGGGAAGGTCGTGTACCGCTTGCCTAACGACTCGACCGGAACGTAGTCCGGCCGGCGTCAGTCGGCGGACAGGGCGCGGGCGGGGACCGCGCGCGCGGCGCGGCGCGCGGGCACCCAGCTCGCACATCTCGTGATGCCGAGCTCCGGGCGCGTTGACAGCGCGATTGCCCGGGCCAATTTTTCTCCTGTCATCTTGGTCGATCGGGCCGATCCTCGGCTCGCGCGTTAGGCACGACCAATCGTTCTCGGTCCGAGGTGTTGCATGGTCACGATGCGTCGGCGACGTGCTGCGTCGGCGATGGTTGCGGTCGTCGCGCTGCTCGGTGCGCTCCTCGGCGCACGTCGGCCGAGCGCGCGCCCCGCTCCCATCTGCGATCCGCCGTCCGTTAGTCAGCCCGAGCCGGCGCTCGATGCGCCCACCCGGCCCGACTGGCTGCTCGCCGAGCACCGGTACATCGCGCTCGCGAGGTGGCTGGCGGCTGCGAGCGCGCGCCCGGGCACGCCGGCGTCGACGCTCGGCTACGTACGCGGGGTCCTCGCCAACAAGGAGAACGAGAACGCGGAGTCGATCCGGGATCTCGAGCCGCTGGTGCCGCGTCTCGATCCCGTTGCCGACTCGGCGCGTTTCCGCGTGGTGTTGAAGACGCTCGCCGACGACTACTTGAAGACGTATCGGTATGGCGACGCCGCCAACGCGCTCGATCGCCTCTATCGGGCGAGCGGCGCGACGATGGCGCCGGCGGACCGCACCGACCTGCGCAGCGAGTTGCTGCTGCGCCGCGCGCTGCGCAACGCGCCCAGGCAGCGCACGGTCGTGGCGTCGCCGTTTGCAATTCCGCTCACGCCTAACGCAATTGGACTGCGCGACGTCACCGTCCATGTAGGCCGGGATTCGTCCAAATGGATTTTCGACACCGGTGCGAACCTGTCGACCATCACCGAAACGGTGGCGCGGCGGCTCCGCCTCCACGTGATCACGAGTGGGTCGACGACGAGCGGAATCACAGGGGTCGCCGTCCCGTCTCGCGTGGCCGTGATTCCCGAGATGCGCATCGGCGCCGCGCGCGTCGAGCACGCCGTCGTGCTCGTGATGCCCGACCGCATGCTCGACATTCCGCAGATCAAGTTCCAGATCACCGCCATCCTTGGTTATCCCGTGCTGGAGGCGTTGGGCCGACTCGCGATCGGCACGGACAGCCTGCGCGTCGATCCGGCGGCGGGCGAGGCGCCGAGTGATTCATCGAACCTGTTCCTGGACGATCTGTCGCCCGTCGTGTCGGCAACAGTGGGAGATTCGACGCGTCTCTTTCATTTCGACAGCGGCGCCGATGCGACCATGCTGTCGGTGCGTTTCTGCCGCGCGTATTCGACGCTCCTCAGCGGTCTCGATCCCACCCACACACACATCGGCGGCGCCGGCGGCGACAAGACGTACGAAGGATACGAGCTCGCCCGGCTTCCGCTCGCGATTGGTGGACAAGAGGCTGTCCTCGACAGCGTCTTCGTGATGCGCGAGGAGGCAAAGACGCCGTTCGACGCGTACTACGGCAACCTGTCGGGGACCATTGCCGCCCGATACGGCGGGTACACGATCGACTTTCGCGCAATGACTTTCCGGTTGGGCGCCGGCCCGCGTTAGGACGGCGGATTGAACGGATGTGACGGATTGAACGGATTGCTTGGCCGCCACGTCGCGTAAATGCCTGCCTCGCACCATCGCAGGTGACGCGACAGGGACACTTTGGGGACGGGTGACGCCTACCGTGCGCCACCTTTTCCCCTCCGGGTGTTCTCATGATGCGCCTCCATGCAGCAGGCAGGTCGTTGGCCGGCGCCGCCGCCTGCCTCATAGTGCTCGGTGCCTGCAGTCGTGATGCGACGGCGCCGGGGTCATACCTCGGGCTGTCGGGGGCGTATGTGTCCGCGCCCTACAGCGATGGCCAGGTTTTCATCTCGCTGAGCCCGAACGGCTTGGCCGGAACCACGGCGACAGTTGTCGATGCGCGGACGGGCACCTCCTGGCAGACGCCCGTTGTGTTGGGCGGCTTTGATCCGTTCAAGATCACTGCTGCCGTTGGAGACACGCTGCTGATCACCGTGAGGTACACCAGCCTCGATAGCGTTCGAACGTTTGCATTTGTGCCGCCGAGCTCCAAGCCAAAAGTCGTGCGCACATCGCCGGCCAATGTCGATAGCAATGTCGACGTCGAGGATTCGATCCTCGTTGTTTTCAGCGAGCCAATCGATTCCGCGACGCTTGCCGCGGGCATGACGCTGCGCGATTCCGCCTTCGCGAAAGTCGAGGCGAGACCGTCTCTGGCGGGTTGTGAAAGTGGCTTGTGCGCTCGACTCATCCCGGCGGTTCCTCTGGCCGGCTTTTCTTCGTACTATCTCCACTTGAGTGATTCGATCGCGACGCCGGCGGGCGTCACGCTCGCACAGGGAGTGGAGTCGGCGTTCGAGACCGGGGCGCCTACCTCCTGGCCAACCGCGCTCGGCAACCCGCCGCTCGTCGTCACGGCGTTTTCAGTCGGCGAATTTCAAGTTTCCGGCGATACGCTGCACTGGTACTACGCCCCGCATCTCACTGTGAAGAACACCGGCGATGTGGCCGCGGACGCTGAAGAATTCGACATCGTTCAGGATCACGGCGCAATCGATCGGGAGTACGCATGTTCCGCGGTGCACATATCCCCGGGAGAGACCGTGGACATCTTTCTCGAGTTTCAAGGCCAATGGGACGGAGTGTACGGTGGCGGAGCGAGGGTGACGACGCCGACGGCAACCGCCCAACTGATTTCCGCGTCCGGGGGCTACGTTGTGATACTGGATCTGAGCGGGCCGATCATCGCCGGTCAGCTACCGCCCACGACACACACCGACCGTCCCGGCAACTGGAGTGTGTATTGCGGATCCTAACGGACGCGATCGGCGACGCGAGAAGACATTGGATCTCGCATGTCACGGCCGTGCAGCAGGATCTCGATTTGTCGAGCTGCGTCTCCCGCGCTCACGGATAAGTCGGGTGGCTGCCCTCTTGTCGATCAACACTTGACAATCAAGATGAGAGCGCGCATCCTGGGTGCACCCTCGTCGTCGGGAGCGCGCGTTGGCCGAGCCCAATACGGACGTCATCCAGGGCACCCTGGACCTGCTCATTCTCAAGACGCTGAGTCTCGAGCCCATGCACGGCTTCGGCATCGCGCGGCGCATCGAGCAGGTCTCGCGCGGCGTCTTCCGCATCAACCCTGGCTCGCTGCTCACGGCGCTGCAGCGACTGGAGCGGGCGGGGTGGCTGGACGCCGAATGGCGGCAGACGGAGAACGCGCGCCGGGCGCGGTACTACGCGCTGACGCGGGCGGGGCGCAAGCAGCTCGAGGTGGAAACCTCCACGTGGAACCAGCGCGCGACGGCCATCGCGCGGCTGCTCAAAGCGGAGGCCTAACGCATGTCCCTCTGGCGGCAGCTCGCACGGGGGCTGCGCGTGCTCGTGCACCGCGGCGCCTCGGACCGCGATGTGGACGACGAGGTCGCACACTATCTGGATCAGGCCACGGCGGCGCACGTTGGGCGAGGTCTCACGGAGGCAGCGGCGCGGCGCGCGGCGGCGATCGAGATCGGGAATCCGATGGTCGTGCGGGAGCAGGTGCGGGATTACGGTTGGGAGAACATCGCCGCGACGACGGCCGGCGACCTCCGGGTCGCGGTGCGGCGCCTGCGCACCCATCCCGGCTTCGCGGTGGTGGCCGTGCTCACGCTTGCGTTAGGCATCGGCGCGGCCACCGCCATCTTCGGCGCGGTGAACCCGATTCTGTTCGAGCCGCTTGCCTACCCGCACGCCGATCGCGTGGTGATGGTCTCGGATGTGCGCGCCGACGGATCCCGCCTCGAGACGACCTACGGGACCTACGTCGAGATTGCCCAACGCAGCCGCGTGTTCCACGCGCTCGCCGCCAGCGATGCGTGGCAGCCGGCCCTGTCGGGCGACGGCGATCCCGAGCGTCTCGCGGGGCAGCAGGTGAGCGCGAGCTATTTCCGCGTGTTGGGCATCTCGCCGGCGCTCGGCCGCAACTTCGCCGACGCGGACGACCGGCCGGGCGGACCCCGTGTCGCCATCCTGAGCGCGCGCCTGGTCGCGCGGCGGTTCGGCGGCGATCCCCATGTCGTCGGCCGCGTCATCGATCTCGATGGTAATCCGTTCACCGTGATCGGCGTCATGCCGGCGGGATTCAGCAACGTGCTCGAAGCCGCCGCCGATGTCTGGACGCCGCTGCAGATGCGGCAGCATGCCGCGTTCGAGAGCCGCGAGTGGGGCCACCATCAGACGATGATCGGCCGTCTCGAGCCGGGGGTGAGCCTCGACGAGGCGCGCCGCGAGCTGAACGCAATTGCCCGCTCGCCCGTCGCGGACTTTCCCCGGCCGGCCTGGGCATCGCTGAACGACGGCCTCATGGTGCACGCGCTCCAGTACGATGTGACGAGCGGGGTGCGACCGGCGCTGCTGGCGGTATTGGGGGCGGTGGTGCTGCTGCTGGCCATCGCCTGCGTCAACGTGGCCAACCTGCTCCTGGCGCGCGGCGCCCAACGCGCGGACGAGTTCGCGATGCGCGTCGCGTTGGGCGCGGGGCGCGCCCGCCTCGTGCGCCAGCTGCTGACCGAGAGCCTGGTGCTCGCCGCGTGCGGCGGCGTTCTTGCGTTAGGCGTGGCCGAGGCCGGGCTGCGCGGGCTCATCGCGCTCACGCCGTCGGGCGTGCCGCGCGCCGGCGCCATCGGACTCGACGGCCGCGCGTTCGTCTTCGCGCTCGCGGTGACGGCGATCATCGGCATCGCCGTCGGCATTGCACCCGCGTTGCGCGCGTCCAGGAACACCGCCGGCCGCGGGCTCGCGCGCGCGTCATCGCGGGTTGCCGGGGGGCACGCCGCCAGCCGCCGCGTGCTCGTCGTCGCCGAAGTGGTGCTCGCGCTCGTGCTGCTCGTTGGCGCGGGGCTGTTGCTGCGCAGTCTCGCGCAGCTCTTCGCCGTTGCGCCGGGCTTCGACGCGACCAACGTGCTCACGATGCAGATCGATGCAGCCGGTCGCCGCTACGCGTCCGACAGCGCGCGGCTCCAGTTCTTCGCGCAGGCGCTCGACGCGGTCCGCGCGGTGCCCGGCGTCACGTCGGCCGCGTTCACGAGTCAACTGCCGTTGAGCGGCGACGTCGACGGCTACGGCATTGCGTTCGAGAACGACGCCGTGAAGAGCGGCGATGAGGGAGCCGCGCTCCGCTACGCCGTCACGCCGGACTACTTCAAAACGATGGGCATTCCGCTGCGGGCGGGCCGTCTCGTCGACGCGCACGACGTGCCTGGGGCGCCGGAAGCGCTCGTGATCAACGAGTCGTTCGCGAAGCGGCGGTTCCCGGGTCAGAATCCGATCGGCCAGCGCGTGCGCGTCGGGCCGGAGCTCAACGATCCGAAGCGGCCGTGGGACTACGTCGTGGGCGTGGTGGGCGACGTGAAGCAGACGTCGCTGGCCGTGGCGCAAGAGGATCAGTTCTACGTCGCGTCCGGGCAATGGGACTGGGTGGACAACGTACAAACGCTGGTCGTCCGTGCGCGCGTCGAGCCGGCGTCGCTGATTCCGTTAGTCAAGCGGGCCATCTGGTCGGTGGATCGCGACCAGCCGGTCACGCGGGTGGCGACGATGGCGGCGCTGGTGCGGCAGTCGGCGGCCGAGCGGCGGTTCGTGCTGATCGTATTCGAGATCTTCGCGGCGGCGGCGTTGGCGCTGGCGGCGATCGGTCTGTACGGCGTGCTCTCGGGCAGCGTGGCCGAGCGCACGCGGGAGATCGGCGTGCGCTCTGCGTTAGGCGCGACGCAGTCGCAGATTCTGGCGCTCATCGTGCGCGAGGGCATGGGATTGACGGCAGTGGGCGTCGCGATCGGCCTGGCGGGCGCGGTGGCGGCGAGCCGGGCGCTGGTGACGCTGCTCTTCGGCGTGTCGCGCCTCGACCCCGTGACCTACGCGGGCGTCGTGGTGCTGCTCGCCGGCGTGTCGGCGCTGGCCTGTTGGATTCCGGCGTCCCGCGCGGCGCGGGTGGATCCCTCGATCACGCTGCGGTCGGAGTAGGCGCACCGGCAGTTCGTGCCGGTGCCCGGCGCGGTGGCGCGGCCCGGCCTTGCGGCGGCGGCCGCAGTCGCCTAACGTTACCACCTCCTAACGGACGTGGCCCGCGCGCGATGCCGCGCGCGCCGGCGCCGGTTCGGCCACTCCGGCCGCCCGGCCGCGTTCCTCTCCCGCGCGATTCCATGTTCCGTCGTGCCTGTCGTCTCGCCGCCGTCCTCAGCGCGGCGCTGGTAGCCGCCGCGCCGATGCTCGCTGCCCAACAGACCACGCCGGCGACGGTGCTGCCGGGCGCGCCG
>DAHUXU010000132.1 GCA_027307005.1 Gemmatimonadota bacterium | reverse complement strand
GGGGCGCTCTCGGACGAGCGCCCGGGCGATCGCCAGTCCCGGATAGAGATGCCCGCCGGTTCCTCCGCCGGCGAACAGCACCCTCACGCCGCCGTGACTCCGAGCGGATCCGTCGCATGCGCTCCCAGCACGCGCTCGTTGACGCTCCCGATGTTCACCAGGATGCCCGTCATGAGAATCGACAGCACCAGATTCGTCCGCCCGTACGAGATGAACGGCAGCGTCAGGCCCGTGGTCGGCAGCAACCCGATCACCACGCCGATGTGCAGGAACGCCGTGCTCACCGTATTGAACACGATGCCGATCGCCATCAATTGTTGGAACTGGCTTCGCGCCTGCTTCGCGATGCGGAAGCCCAACCAGCCATAGACCGCGAACGCCAGGGTCACACCCACGATGCCTAACCAGCCCCATTCCTCGCCGATGTTGCTGGCAATGAAATCGTTGTACGGGAACGGAACGAAGCCTAGCTGCTGACGACCCTGGCCGAATCCAACCCCCCACAGCCCGCCCGAACCGACGGCGATGAGCGACTGCTTGAGCTGATAGCCCACGACCTCCGGCGCATGCCCGGGATTGAAGAACGACGTCATGCGCAGCAGCGCGTACTGCACCTTCTCGAGCTCGTGCCAGAACAGCGGGATGGCGATCACGCACAACAACACCACGTGTCCAATGCGCACACCGCCCGCGAACAGGATGACGCCCATGATCAGCGTGAACGTCATGGCCATCGAGAGATCCGGCTCGAGCAGCACCAGCAGATTGAGGACGGCGAGGACGAGCAGGAACGGCAACAGCCCTTTTGTCAGTCGGCGCATCAAGTCGCCCTTCTTCACCACCAGCATCGCCGTCCACACGATCACCGCCATCTTCGCCAGCTCCGACGACTGAAACGCGAACCCGACGTTGACCCACCGCCGCGAGCCGTTGATGCGCGGCGCGATCGCGCCGGTGAACGGCAGCACCGGAATAAGCAACATTACGATACTAATTCCCATGATCGGCCACGCCCAGTCGCGCCAGCGCTCCGCGTCCATCTTGGCGGCGATCGCGAACAGCACGATGCCAATGCCGATGCCGCCCAGCTGCCTGAGGAGGAAGAACGTGCTGCCGTGGCCATCCCGCTGCGCCACGAGCGCGCTCGCGCTGTACAGCACCGCCACGCCGAATGCGAGCAGCGCGGCGGTCACGATTACGAGTGCCCGCGCATCGACGCCCATGCGCCACCGCCGCCGCCCGCCCTGCACTGCGATGCTCTTCGACGCGCGCGCGCCCGCGGCCACGGCCGTGTTGGCTCCCGATGTGCGCGACTTCACGATCCCGCCCCCTGCATCGCCAGCCTGCGAAACGTCGCGCCGCGTTCCGCGTAATTCGCGAACATGTCATAGCTCGAGCACGCCGGCGAGAGCAGCACCACGTCGCCCGGCTGCGCCAGCGATCTCGCTTTCGCCATGACGGCCTCGAAATCGGATCCCAACTGAAAGAGCGGCACCACGCCTTCCAGATCCCTGGCGACGATCGGGCCGGCTTCGCCGTAGGCGATCACGGCGCGCCCGGTGCGCCGGAGCGGCTCGGCGAGCGCGGTATACGGCTCACCCTTATGCCTGCCGCCTAACAGAAGAACCGTGGGCCGGGTCATGCCCTCGATCGCGACCAGCGTCGAGCTCACGTTGGTTGCTTTCGAGTCGTTGATCCAGAGGACGCCGCCCACCTCGCCGACGCTCTCCAGCCGGTGCGGCAGCGCGCGGAAGGACTCGAGGCCGGCGGCGATCTGCGCCCGCGACACAGGCGTCGTATGCGACGCATCGGCCGCCATCACGGCCAGCGATGCCGCGAGCGCGTTGGCCACGTTGTGGTCGCCGAAGAGCGCCAGCTTGCGGCGCACGAGCAGCGGCAGCCCCATCACGACTAATTCATCAGACGTCCGATCATAGTATGCCTCGGCGCGATGTTTGAGGCTGAAGTCGAGCGCGCCACGCAGCGGCCATGCAGCTCCGGCCGGAGTTGCCGCGGCCGGATATGCCGCCGCCACCGACCGCACCATGCGCTCGGTCTCGCGGTCGTCCGCGTTGAGCACCCACTTGGATGACGCCGATCCGCTGGCGAAGAGCAGCGCTTTGTCGGCGTAGTACGCTTCGACGGACGGATACCGGTCGAGATGGTCGGGGCTGAGGTTCGTGAGCACCCCGACGGTCGGTGCGATGCTGGGTGTGTCGTGCAATTGAAACGACGACACCTCGAGCGACACCCATGCCGGCGGCGTGGCCGCGAGCGCGATCTCGGTGAGCGGTGTGCCGATGTTGCCGGCATCGACGGCCGTGAGGCCGAGCGCGCGGAGCAGATGGCCGACCATCGCCGTGGTGGTCGTCTTGCCGTTGGTGCCGGTGATCGCGATGTAGCGGGTGTGTTCCGGGAGATAGCGCAGGCCGATCTCGATCTCGCTGACCACCGGCAGGCCGGCCGACCGTGCGCGCGCGAGCGGCGCGGCGTCGGGCGGCACACCGGGACTGGCGACCACGACCGCCGCGCGCGCAACGCGCGCCAGGTCGTGGCCGCCCGTCTGCACCGACGCGCCTAACCGGCCGAGCGCCGCCGCCGCCCGTTGGGCGCCGTCGGAGGCGGATGCGTCCGACGCATAGACACGAAGCCCGTCCCGCGTCAGCAGCTCGGCGGCCGCGCGGCCGCTCGCGCCCAAGCCGATGACGGCGATCTCGCCCTGACGCCAGGCGCGTGGAATCATCGGATTTTGAGCGTGGTCAGCGCGACGAATGCGCAGAAGATGCCGAGGATCCAGAATCGCACCACCACCTGCGTCTCGGTCCAGCCGGAGAGCTCGAAATGGTGATGCAGCGGCGCTCGTCGAAAGACGCGATGCGCCTTCGCATACTCGAGGCCGTACTTGCGCCGCCGGTGCTTGAACACCGACCGCTGTACGATCACCGAGGCCGTCTCGGCGACGAACACGCCGCCGATGAGGAGCAGCAGGAATTCGCTCTTGAGCAGGATGGCGATCGCGCCTAACGCTCCGCCCAGCGCGAGCGAGCCCGTGTCTCCCATGAACACCTCGGCCGGATGCGTGTTGTACCACAGGAAGCCGATCAACGCGCCGAACAGCGTCGAGCAGAACACCGTGAGCTCGCCCGCGCCGCGCAGATAGAAGATCCGGAGGTACTCGCTGGTATCGATACGCCCGATGATGTACGCGAAAATCGCGAACGTGGCCGCGGCGATGGCGGTAAGTCCGGTCGCCAGGCCGTCCAGACCGTCGGTGAGATTCACCGCGTTGCTCGCGCCGGTGAGCACGAACGCTACCCACGGCACGTACAGCCACGCCAGGCCGGCGGTGAGCGGCAGGAGCAGCACATACTTGTAGAACGGCAGCGTGGTGGATGCGCCCGGCAGCGTGGACAAGGGCTCCTTCCACAGCCACAGGCCTAACGCGACGCCGATCACGATCTGTCCCGCAAGCTTGTATCGCTCCACGAGGCCGACGTTGGCCTGTCCCTCCCGCTTCTGCTTGAGCTTGAGGTAGTCGTCCAGGAAACCGATCGCGCCCATCCACACCGTGACGATGAGGGCGATCCATACGTAGCGGTTGTCGAGGCGGGCCCAGAGCAGCGTCGGCACCACCGCGCCGATGATCACGATCACGCCGCCCATCGTCGGCGTATTGCCCTTCCCCCGATGCGTCTCGGGCGTCCCCTGCCTGATCACCTGGCGCACCTTCATCGCACGCAGCCGCACGATGATCGGCTTGCCGATGAGAATCGCGATGACGAATCCCGTGAGCGCCGCGCCGACCGAGCGAAAGCTGATGTAGGTGAAGAGATTGAACACGCTGCACACGCGGCACGCGTTCACGTACTGAGTGAGAAAATGATAGAGCACTATCGCGTCGCCCAAGCGGTGAGAAGCGGGACGAGTCGCTCGAGGCGCACGCCGCGCGAGGCCTTGAGCAGTATGATGGCATCGCGCGCGAGGCGCGGCTCGAGATGCGGCCAGAGCGAGTCGAGATCCTCGGCGAGCACGAGCCGGGGGTCGGCGGGCGCGGCGGCGTGCAGCGCCGCCGCCATCTCGCCGACCGCCGCAATGACATCGACGGATGTTGCGAGCGCGTCGCGCGCGATCTCGTCGTGG
Source organism: Gemmatimonadota bacterium (assembly GCA_027307005.1). Classification (GTDB taxonomy): domain Bacteria; phylum Gemmatimonadota; class Gemmatimonadetes; order Gemmatimonadales; family Gemmatimonadaceae; genus JADGGM01. Next base: position 3,011 of record DAHUXU010000132.1, on the reverse strand, counting down.
AGCCGCGCGGCGTGGGAGCCGAGCTCGCGCATCGTGCCCAGCACCGCCACGCGCTGCCGCCCGCCGGCGAGCCCGCCCAACACGTCGAGCGCCGCGCGCATCGACGCCGGGCTCGCGTTGTACGCGTCGTTGAGCAGCGTCGCCGCGCCTAACGATTCCCACGCCATGCGCATCGGCGGGATCACGGCGCCCTCGATGCCGCGCGCCGCGTCGGCAGCCGGAATGCCGCATTCGCGGGCGACGGCGATCGCGAGCATCGCGTTGCGGAGGTTGTGCGCGCCCGGCACCGGCGGCCTGACGGTCACGCCGTCCACCTCCAGCCATCCGCGTCCGTCGGGCGCGGCGCCCCACCGGCCGGCGCACACGTCGCCCTCGCCGAGTCCGGCCGTCACGAGGCGCCGGACACGTCCGCGCGCCTCCGACACGAGCTCCGGCTGCGCCGCCGGCACGACGCCGATCTGCGCGCCGTCGAGCGCGATCGACTCCTCGCGCATCACGCCCTCGATGCTGCCCAACCCCTCGAGATGTTCTTCGGCGATGCACGTGATGACGGTGATCGTCGGCTCGGCGATCGCGCGCAGGCGCGCCATTTCGCCCGGCACGTTCATGCCCAACTCCACGACCACCGCGTCCGCGGCATCGGGTACGGCGAGCAGCGTCAGCGGCACGCCGATGAGGTTGTTGAAGTTGCCCGCCGTCGCGTGCACCTCGAGCCGGCTCGCCAGCGCCGACCGCGTGAGCTCTTTCGTCGTCGTCTTGCCGTTGGAGCCCGCGATCGCAATGACCGGCCCTCTGGGTCCCCAGGCGCGGCGCCGGTAATTGGCCAGCGCGCCTAACGCAACCAGCGTGTCCGTCACCGGATAGACCGGGACACCGAGTCCGGCGGCCGCCTCCGGCCGCGACACCACCACCGCCTGAGCGCCGCGCGCCACGGCGTCCCGCAGGAACTCGTGCGCATCGAAATGCTCGCCCGCGAGCGCCACGAACAGCGCACCGGGCGCCAAGTCTCGCGTGTCGGTGCCGACCCCGGTGAACCGCGACGACCCGCGGGGCAGCGCGCCGCGCGCGCACGACGCGAGCGCCCGGGCCGCGCGCTCGCGTGTCCAGAACGACTCCCCTCTCTCCCGCTCACGACCGAACGGCGCCGCGCCGGTATTGCTGAGCGATGACGCCCGGCCGTCCGTCACCGCATCCTGCCCGTGAGCTCCGCCACGACCACCTTTTCGTCGAAGGGATGTTTGACCGTGCCCCGAATCTGATACGTCTCGTGGCCTTTTCCTGCGAGCAGGATCACATCGTCGCGCGCATCCGCGCGCTCCAGCGCTTGCAGGATCGCGAGGTCCCGCTCTTCGATGCGCTCGTGATTCGTCCGGCGCATCCCGCGCTCGATGTCGTCGAGGATCGCTTCCGGGTCTTCGGTGCGCGGGTTGTCACTGGTGATGATCACCCAATCCGCCGAACGCTCGGCGATGTTGCCCATCTGGGGACGCTTTCCGCGGTCCCGGTCGCCTCCGCATCCGAAGACGACGATCAGGCGCTTGCGGGTGAACGGCCGCACCGCCGCGATCGCGCGCTCGAGCGCGTCGGGTGTGTGCGCGTAGTCGCGCAGCACGGTGGGATGCTCGTGGATGATCTCGAGGCGGCCGGGCACCTGCGGCACGGTGCGCAGCCGCGACGCAACCTCGGACAGCGATTGGCCGAGATCCCACGCGGCGACCGAGGCCCCCAGCGCGTTGACGACGTTGAAGTCGCCGATGAGCGGCAGGTGCAGCGCGTGTCGCTGGGTGTTCGCGACGAGACGCCACTCGCTGCCGCGCGGCAGGTACCGCATCGACTCGGCGCGCACGGTGGCGCGGTCGGTGAGACCGAACGTGATCGTACGCGGCGCACCGGACAATCGGGCCCATGCCGGATCATCGGCATTGACGATCGCGACGCCGCGGGGCGCGAGGTACGACACCAGGCGCGCCTTGGCATCGAAGTACGCCTCCATGGTGCCATGGTAGTCGAGATGATCGCGCGTCAGGTTCGTGAAGATGGCGGACTCGAACGCGAGGCCGTCGATGCGTCGCTGGTCGAGGCTGTGGGACGATGCTTCCATGGCCACGGACCGCACGCCGGCGCCCACGAGGGCGCGGAGCGTGCGTTGCAGCTCGACCGGCCCCGGCGTGGTGAGCGCGGCATCGCCGCCGTCGCCTAACGGAGTGCCGGCGCTGCCCACGAGCACGCCTAACGTACCGATGGACGCGCTCTTGCCGCCGTGCCCGTCGAGCAGGTGGCGCAGGATGTGGACGGTGGTCGTCTTGCCGTTGGTCCCCGTCACCGCCACCAAACGGAGCGCCTCCGCCGGAGCATCGAACGCGGCCGATGCGGCGATCGCCGCCGCGCGCCGTCCGTCGCGCACGACGATGGCGGGCAGCTCGGTGCGGGAGCGGTCTTCGACGATCGCCGCCGCCGCGCCTTTGGCTGCCGCCTGCGGCAGGAAATCGTGTCCGTCGCGCTCCGACCCTTTGACGGCGATGAACAACGATCCGGCCTGCACGTGGCGGCTGTCATCGCTCACATCGGTCAGCCGGGCCGGCAGTGTGCCGTGCGTGTCGGCGAGCACCCCGGCGGCGCGCAGGGCGGCCACGATGCGGGCCGTGTCGAACGGCGTCATGGCGAGGTCACCAGCCGCACGACGGCGCCCGCGCCCATGATGACGCCTGCGTTAGGCAGCGTGCTCTGCGCCGTTCCGGCGCCGCTCGCCTGCACCCGGAAGCCGGCGTGGTGGAGCGCGTACACGGCGGCGCGAATGGTCAGGCCGTGTACGTCCGGGACGGCGCGCGGCGGCAGCGCCCGTTGGGCGGGCGCGCGAGCGGGCAGCGTCACCACGATCGGCGGCGCCGGCGCGTCGTCCGTGTCAGGCGCCGCTTGGGTGCGCACGACGTCGCCGGTCGACGCCACCGTGGTATCCTCCACCTTCGACAGCGTCTCGCTCGACGCCAGCACGTTCCGGTCGAGCGCCGCAT
>DAHUXU010000121.1 GCA_027307005.1 Gemmatimonadota bacterium | reverse complement strand
GTGCGGCGGCTCGGGCGCGCGCTGGCGTCGATCGGAGAGCCAGCGCGCGTCGAGGGACTCAGCGCCTGGACCGACGCGGCGTTGCTGAACGAGGCGGACATCCCCGCCATCTGCTTCGGGCCCGGCGTCATCGCTCGCGCGCATGCAGCCGTCGAGTGGATCGAGATCGACGAGATCGAGCGGGCGACTCGTGTCCTCACCACCCTCGCCGGTGCCTGGACCCGCGACGAGGACCCGGTATGGCGCACTTGACGCCGGCGGACTACGATGCGCTCGAGCGCGCGATCGCACACGCAACGCGTGTCGTGGTCATGCGGCGCGGCACCGAGTACGTGATCGTCCCGCGTCGGCTGCGCACCGAAGGCCGCCGCGAGGTGATCGAGGCGACCAATCCGACCACCGGCGACGCGCTCGCATTTTCGCTGGACGACATCGACACGATCACCGTCGTTCGTTAGGACGGCGCCATCCGGATTTCACACCGAGGCTGCAATCTGTGCTCATCGCGATTTACGCGGACGAATCCTGCCTCGGGAACGGCCGCGAAGGCGACAACCCCGGCGGCGCCGGCGGGCTCATCGAGCTGCCGCCGGCTGAGGGGCGAGGACACCAGCCAATCCGTCGCGACTACTGGCTGGCCGAGCCCGCAACGACCAACAATAGGATGGCGCTGCGGTCGGCGATCGAAGGCCTCAGGCTCGTCGGGCTCGACGGGTCGGCACAGCGCGTGGTTTTCACCAGCGACTCTCGGTACCTCGTCGACGGAATGACGTCGTGGGTCTACGACTGGGCCCGGCGCGGGTGGCGTCGAAAGACGGGAGCGATCGAAAATGTCGCGTTGTGGCGCGAGCTCGTGGACACGGCTCGCCGGCACCGCATCGAGTGGCGGTGGGTGCGCGGCCACGCCGGACATCCGCAGAACGAGTACGCGAACGTCCTCGCGACGCGGGCGGCGGCGCGCCAGGTTGGCTCGAACGGCATGATCGACTCGGAGTTCGACGCGTGGCTCGCGTCCGAACGGGAGCGTGGCCGCGTGACGATCGCGCCCGATCCCATGCCCGATCTCGCCACGTTCAAGCCGGCACGACCGTTACCGGCCATCGAAACGGAAAGTCTCTTCTGAGGTCCATTCTCGGAGGAGACCGCAGTGCGGAAGGTCATGATATTATTGGCTCTTGGTGTCGCGTTGGGCTATTGGTGGGGATGGACGGACGCGCAAGTGAACCAGGACGATGTCGTCACACGGCTGGTGAACCGTGCGGGCGGGAAGACGCGCTCATCCATCACGTCGAACGCGGACAGGACGATGGACAGTCTCGAACGACATTGACCCTTCCCACACCGTTTGACGGCGCCCGATGACCGCTCCGCGCTTCTCGTTACTCAGCGTACTGATTCCCTGCTACAACGAAGAAGCAACCATCGAACGAACCGTCGACGCGGTGCTCGCCCAACGCAGCCGGCTGGAGTCGTTGGGCCTGGCACTGCAGATCGTCGCCGTGGATGATGCGTCCGGCGACGCGACGTACGACCGGTTGACGCGCAAGAGCGAAGTCGAAGGGGAACGTCTCGTCGTGGCGCGGCACACCGAGAACCGGGGGAAAGGCGCCGCGATCCGCACCGCGCGTCAGAACGCGACCGGCGACATCGCCATCATTCAGGACGCCGACCTCGAGTACGACCCGAGCGACATCCCGGCGATGATCAAGCCGATGCTCGATGGCCAGGCCGACGCGGTCGTCGGCACGCGGTTCGGCGGCGGCGGTGCGCACCGCGTGCTCTACTTCTGGCACCGGGTCGGCAACCAGGGCCTAACGCTACTGTCCAACATGTTCACGAACTTGAACCTGACGGACATGGAAGTCGGGTACAAGGCATTCACGATGGAAGCGTTCCGCCGGATGCACCTGACGAACTCGCGGTTCGGCATCGAGCCCGAGATCGTCGCCCGCCTGTCGCAGATGGGAGCGCGCGTGTACGAAGTCCCGATCAGCTACTACGGGCGCACGTACGCCGAAGGAAAGAAGATCACGTGGAAGGACGGCGTGGCCGCGCTCAACCACATCGCGCGCGCGCATCTGTCGTCGCGCGCACAGGAACGCCTGCCCGGCGCGCCGGCATGAATCCGGCGCGCGGCGCGCTCTTCCGTTAGTACCGCACGAACGACGGGCTGGTGTCTGCCGACGACCGGCGGGGGCGATAGCGATACCACGTGCGGTCGCCGAACCGCGCGCGCAGCTCGTCGTTGCGCGCACCCAGATCCCGCACGAACACCACGTCGCCTCCGACGCGACCATCCGGTCCGACGCGATTCAAGGTGAGAAACGGCGGGTAGAGGCTCATGCCCACCGAGTCCGCTTGGGCTTGGGCTACGCACGGCGCCGGCAGCGCGCTCGCGCCGGCGAAGCGGAGCGTCACGTCCCGCGTGACGTCGCCGCGCGGGCGCAGGTCCTGGCGCGCTTCGCGAGGCGTCGCGGCCGCGAGACGCGCCGCGAGGCCAACGGTGTCTGCCGGCGGGTGTCGCTCTTCCGCTTCGGTCGCCAGCTCGAGCGCACACGCGTCGGACGTGGCGAGCAGGTGCTCCGCATCGGCGCGCGACACGCCGACTGCCCACATCCGCGCCATGAGCCGCGCACCCCATCCTTCGTGCACGAAGACTAACGCTCGACCGAGGTGTGCGTCGCGTGTCTGCGCCGCGAGATCGGCCTTCAGTTCCGACTGGCCGCCGCGATACTCGGCGAGCCGCGCCGGAATGCCGACGGGTCCGCCGATCCCTGTGAACGCCACGATCACGGCCAGGGGCATCGCCGCGTAGGCCATCGTCCGCCCAACGGAGCCCCTGCGCGCCGCGATCGCGCCGGGCGCGCGCGCCGCCAGCAGCACGAACGCGGGTACCGCCGTGTAGAGGAATCGCGGGCCGAGAAAATGTCCGTTGTGCCAATAGAGCGCGTACGAGATGAGCACGGTCAGGATGATGGCGGCGAGCACTGCATCCCAGGGGGTCGGGCGGCGCAGCCACACGAGCGCGACGATCGGTGCGAGCAGCGCAGGGATGGGCCACTCGAACAGGTACATGTCGAGCTTCATGAGATACAGCGACGCGAGCACCAGCGCACGGCGCGGCGTGTGTGCGTCGCCGAACGGACTCGCGTGGAACCCGAGGCCGTGGTTCGCGCCCCACATCACCTCGTAGCCGAAGCGGAGCGGCGCGCCCGTGGTGTGCGCGTTCACCCACAGGAGCAGCGCCACGGGTACGATGCCGGCCGCGCACTGCACGGCGATCTCCGGCCACCGCTGCGTTGCGCGGACGAGCACACCGACTTGGTAGAGGCCGCACGCCACGGCCACCGCCAGCGCATCGAGCGGGCGGACCGTCGCCATTGCGCCTAACGCAGCACCGATGACCGCCGCCTGGACGCAGGCCGCGCGGCGCGACGCGGC
>DAHUXU010000111.1 GCA_027307005.1 Gemmatimonadota bacterium | reverse complement strand
TCTCGGAATCGTTCGACCCGGTGCGCGAGGCCGATGTCGTGGTCGAAGCGGCCACCGAGAACGCCGAGCTCAAGTTCCGCATCTTCGGCGACCTCGACGCCGCCGCGCCTAACGGCGCCATCCTCGCCTCCAACACCAGCTCCATCTCGATCACCGATATCGCCGCCCGCACGGGGCGCCCCGCGCAGGTGATCGGCATGCACTTCATGAATCCCGTGCCTGTGATGCAGCTCGTCGAGGTCATCCGCGGACTCGCGACGTCGGATGAGACCACGGGCCGCGTGTTCGACCTCGCCAGGCGCCTGGGCAAGACGCCGGTGGAGGTGAACGACTACCCCGGCTTCGTCAGCAACCGCGTGCTCATGCCGATGATCAACGAAGCGGTCTACTGCCTCATGGAGGGCGTCGGCAGCGCGGAGGCGATCGACACGGTGATGAAGTTAGGCATGAACCACCCGATGGGCCCGCTGGCGCTGGCCGATCTCATCGGACTCGACACGTGCGTGTCGATTCTCGAGGTGCTGCACCGCGGACTCGGCGACCCCAAGTACCGCCCGTGTCCGCTGCTCCGCAAATACGTCGCCGCCGGATGGTTGGGACGCAAGACCGGCCGCGGCTTCTTCTCCTACTGATTCTCGAGTCATGTCCTGGGCGCTCATCCCTCTCACCGAAGAACAGCGCGGCATCCAGCAGCTCGCGCGCGAGTTCGCGCGCGACGAGATCGCTCCGCACAGCGACGCCTGGGATCGCGACGCCGTCTTCGACCGCGGCATCATCACCCGGTTAGGCGAACTCGGATTCCTCGGCATGCTCATCCCGGAGTCGCTCGGCGGCCTCGGCCTCGATACCTGCACGTATCTCGTCGCGCTCGAGGAAATTGCGGCCGTCGACGCATCCGTCGCCGTGGCGATGAGCGTGCACAACTCGCTCCCCACGCAGATGCTCCTCCGCTGGGGCAGCGAGGAGCAGCAGGAACGGTATCTTAGACCGATGGCGCGCGGCGAGTGGCTCGGCGCATTCGCGCTGTCCGAGGCCGACGCCGGCTCGGACGCCGCGTCGATGCACGCGCAGGCCGTGCGCGACGGCGACTGCTGGGTGCTGAACGGCACCAAGGCCTGGGTCTCGAGCGGCAGCCACGCCGAAGTGATCCTCGCCATGGCGCGCACCGACAAGCCCGGCGACCGCCGCTGTGCGCGCGGCATCAGCGCGTTCATCGTCACCCCCGACCTGCCGGGCTTCAAGGTCGGCAAGAAAGAAGACAAGATGGGCCTGCGCGCGTCGCCCACCGTGCAGCTCGTGTTCGAGAACCTGCGCGTGCCTGCCGCCAATCTGTTAGGCGCGGAAGGCAGCGGGTTCATTTACGCGATGCAGTCGCTCGACAACGGGCGGCTCGGCATCTCCGCGCAGTCGATCGGCATTGCGCGCGCCGCGCTCGAGATTGCAACGTCGTACGCCGCCGAGCGGCGGCAATTTGGCAAGCCGATCAAGGAGTTCCAGGCCATCCAGTTCAAGCTCGCCGACATGGCCACGCGCGTTACGGCGGCACGGGCGCTGCTGTACGCAGCAGCGGCGGCCAAGGATCGCGGCGAGCCGATCACGCAGTTCAGCAGCATGAGCAAGCTCATGGCGAGCGAAACTGCCATGTGGGTCACCACGCAGGCCATCCAGATTCTCGGCGGATACGGATACGTGCGCGATTATCCGGTCGAGCGCCTGTTCCGGGACGCCAAGGTGACCGAGATCTACGAAGGGACGTCCGAGATACAGCGGATCGTGATCGCCCGAGAGTTGTACGCGAACTGACGGCTTGGGTCTCGGACCCGAGCGCCTATTCACCAGCTATCCCACCTTATGACAATCACCGACATCGCCACGCCGTCCGGCACGCAGGGTTTGTTCGAGCGCATCGCCGAAATGGGACACGAGCAGCTCGTCCTGTGCAGCGATCCGTCCGCCGGGTACCGCGGCATCATCGCGGTCCACAGCACCACGTTGGGCCCTGCGTTAGGCGGCACGCGGTTCTGGAATTACGCTTCGGATGAAGAAGCGGTCATCGATGCGCTGCGCCTGGCGCGCGGCATGACCTACAAGAACGCGGTGGCCGGCCTCAACCTCGGCGGCGGCAAGTCGGTCATCATCGGCGACAACCGGACCACGAGCCGCGAGATGCTGTTCCGCGCGCACGGCCGCTTCGTCGAAGGAATGGGCGGCCGCTACGTGACGGCCGAAGATGTCGGCACGAGCACGAGCGACATGGACTTCGTCCACATGGAGACCGAATACGTGACCGGCCTCGCGGGCCGCTCGGGCGACCCGTCTCCCGTCACGGCGCACGGGGTGTTCCGTGCGATCCAGGCCGCGGCCAAGCATCGCTGGGGCAGCGACGCGCTCTCCGGGAAAACCGTCGCCATCCAGGGGTGCGGACACGTCGGCTACTATCTCGCAAAGGAGCTGCACGGCGCCGGCGCGACGCTGGTCGTGACCGACATCGACGCCGAGCGGGTCAAGCACGTGGTCACGGACTTCGGGGCGCGGGCGGTCGAGCCGGGCGAGATCTACGGCGTGAAGGCCGACATCTACGCCCCCTGTGCGTTAGGCGCGGTGATCAACGACAAGACGATTCCCCAGCTCAAGGTGGAGATCGTGGCCGGCGCGGCGAACAACGTGCTGCTCGAGGAGCGCCACGGCGATGCGCTCGAGGAGCGCGGCATCCTGTACGCGCCCGACTACGTCGCCAACGCCGGCGGTGTGATCAACGTGTACAGCGAGCTCGCGAACTGGGATCCGGCGCGCGCGCTCCGTAAGGCGGACGAGATCTACGCCACCACCCTCGGCGTGTTCGACATCGCGCGGGCGGAAGGCATTCCGACGTATGTGGCCGCGGACCGCCTGGCGGAACGGCGCTTGAAGGCAGTCGGGTCGCTGGTGAAGACGTGGCCGCAGTGGCCTAACCGATAGGGCGGACAGGGCCGGACGGGCACTACGGCCGGACGGGCACTACGGCCGGACCTTTGAAAGGCGGACAAATCGGACGGGAGCGGACACCGCCGGACCTTTGAAAGGCGGACAAATCGGACGGGAGCGGACGCGGCCGGATTTCTTGGGCGGCCTTCATCTTGGCAAAGGTGTTAACGATATTTGCCTGTGGCACGCAGGGTTTGTATCAGGTCACCGATCTTTCGTTTTTGTGCCTTAGTCGATTAAAGGTCCGGCAGTCTCCGGCCTCGTCCGGCTTGTCCGTCTTCAGGCTTTGTCCGGCCTTGTCCGTCTTTAGGCTTTGTCCGGCTTGTCCGTCTTTAGTCTTTCGTCTCTAGTCCGCCCTACAATGCCAGACTGGTCTAACTGGACAACGACGAGACCCATGGCCGCGCTCCGCCTGTCGGATCCGGACATCGCGCGCGCCATCGACGATGAGACGCGGCGGCAGGGCGAGGGATTGGAGCTCATCGCCAGCGAGAATTTTGTGTCGCCGGCGGTGATGGAAGCGATGGGGTCGCCCCTCACGAACAAGTACGCCGAGGGCTATCCGGGAAAGCGCTACTACGGCGGCTGCGAGTTCGTCGACGTCGCCGAACAGCTGGCCATCGATCGCGCGAAGATGCTCTTCCACGCCGAGCACGCCAACGTGCAGCCGCACTCGGGCGCGCAGGCGAACATGGCCGTGTTCTTCGCCTTAGTCAAGCCGGGCGACACCGTGTTAGGCATGGGATTGTCTAACGGAGGCCATCTCACGCACGGGTCGCCGGTCAACTTCTCCGGATTCCTCTATCACGCCGTCGCGTACGGCGTCCGCGAGGACACCGGCCGGCTCGACATGGACCAGGTGCGCGACCTCGCACGGCAGCACCGGCCGAAGATGATCATCGCCGGCTTCAGCGCGTATTCGCGCACGCTCGATTTCGAGGCCTTCGCCGACATCGCCCGCGATGTCGACGCGAAGCTCATGGTCGACATGGCGCATGTCGCGGGACTCGTCGCCGCGGGCATCTCGCCGTCACCGGTGCCATACGCGGATGCGGTCACCACCACCACGCACAAAACGCTGCGCGGTCCGCGGGGCGGGTTGCTTCTCTGCAAGCAGGAGTACGCGGCGACCATCAACAAGCAGGTCTTCCCCGGCATGCAGGGCGGTCCGCTCATGCACGTGATCGCAGGCAAGGCGGTGGCGTTCAAGGAAGCGCTCTCGCCGGCATTCAAGACCTACCAGCAGCAGGTGGTCGAGAACGCGCGCGTGCTGGCCGAAACGCTGGTCAAGCG
>DAHUXU010000106.1 GCA_027307005.1 Gemmatimonadota bacterium | reverse complement strand
GGCCATGGGGTTGGTCCGCATCGTGGCGGTCTCGGCGCATCCTGCCCCGAGCCCGGGAACGTGAGCCAGCATCGAAAGCAACTGCCTCGCACGCAAAGTGCGCGAAGACGACCTGTAGAAAACGAAAATCCCGAGCGACGTGCCCGGGAGGTCGCTTTTTAGCAGTTGTTTAACGTGGCTGCAATATGCGGGCAAATCACCACGGCCTACAATTGTCTGTGGGCAACGTACGGCGCGGGTCGCCGCGTGTCAAGCGCGGAGCACTCCTGGTGCCGGTTCAGTTTGGGGCGCCGTTCCCTCATGGCTTGCATCTACGTTCATGAAGACGCGGACACGCAGGACACAACGGACAAAGCACTGACAAAAAATCACCGCTTGGTGTTGCTCGTGTCGTGTCCGTTGTGTCCTGCTTTGTCCGCGTCTTCATGAGCGTAGCCCTCTGCCCCTCCGGCCTGCAACGAGGCTCATCGGGGTACCGGACCAAACTGTACCTCTACCGCACGCCTGATAGACGCTACCGCGCGTGGACAAATGCCACCGAGGCCACTCATTTGAGAGGCGGAATGCCTATGAGCGGATTTCACCAAACGCCGCCCGTGCTGGCCAACCAATATCGCGACGACGTGCTGCTTCGCTCGTACCTGCGCAGCGCGGCGCCGCCGGCGGTGTTGGCCGAGATCGAGCCGGAGCTGCTCGCGTTAGGCGGCCGCGCGGCGGCCGAATGGCTCGCCTTGGCGGAGCAAGCCGAGGCGGAGCCGCCGCGGCTCCGCTCGTACGATGCGTGGGGCTCGCGCATCGACCGGATCGAGACGAGCAGTGCCTGGCGCGCCCTCGAGCGCATCTCGGCCGTCGAGGGACTGGTGGCGCGCGGGTACGAGCGCGCCTACGGTCCCTTCTCGCGCGTGGATCAATTCGCGCGATTGTATCTCTTCTCGCCGTCGTCCGCGACGTACTCGTGTCCGTTGGCGATGAGCGACGGCGCTGCGCGATGCCTCGAGCTCCTCGCCGCCGACGAACGGCAGCGGGCTGCCTACCGGCATCTCATCTCGCGCGACCCCGCCGAATTCTGGACCGCGGGACAATGGATGACGGAGCGGACGGGCGGGTCCGATGTGTCCGGCACATCCACCATCGCGAAGCGCGATGGTGCGCAGCACCGGTTGTTCGGCACCAAGTGGTTCACGTCGGCGACGACATCGCAGATGGCGCTGACGCTCGCGCGTCTCGAGGGCGCCGAAGCCGGGAGCCGGGGCCTGAGCTTGTTCTACCTGGAGTTGCGCGACGAGGCCGGCCGGCCGCGCGACATGCGCGTGCTGCGTCTCAAGGACAAGTTAGGCACGCGCGCGCTGCCGACGGCCGAGGTCGAATTGGACGGCACGCCGGCGTGGGTGGTGGGCGGGGAAGGGCACGGCGTGCGCAAGATCGCGACGGTGCTGACGATCACGCGCGGGTACAACGCGATGGCGTCGGTGGCCGGGATGCGTCGCGCCATCGCGCTGGCGCGGGACTACGCGCGGCGGCGCGTCGCGTTCGGGCGGCCGCTGAGCGAGCACCCGCTGCACGTGGACACACTGGCCGGCATGCAGGTGGAACTCGCCGGCTGCTTCCTGCTCGCGTTCCACGTCGTGGAGCTGCTCGGCCTAACTGAGTTGGGCGAGGCGAGCGACGCCGACGCGCGGCTCCTGCGGCTGCTGACGCCCGTTGCCAAGCTGTACACCGGCAAGCAGGCCGTGGCGGTGGCCAGCGAAGCCGTCGAAGCGTTCGGCGGCGCCGGGTACATCGAGGACACCGGACTGCCGCGACTGCTCCGCGATGCACAGGTGCTCTCCATCTGGGAGGGCACCACCAACGTCCTGAGTCTCGACGTCTGGCGCGCCATCGATGCGGACGCCGGCGTCATCGATGAGCTGTGCGCGCACGTGAACCGCCAACTCGACGCCGCGCAGTCGGAGGATCTCGCGGACGCCGCATCGCGCGTGCGCGGTGCGGCGCGAGAGCTGGTGCAGATCTCGCGGCGGCTTGCCGACGGCGCACCGGCCGATCGGGAGGCCGCTGCCCGTCGGTTCGCCTTTGCCATCGCGCGCGTCACGGCCGGTGCGCTGCTCATCGCGCATGCGCATCGCAGCCGGTCGCTGCCCGTCGCGGCGCACCTGGCCGACGCCGCGCGCCGATGGTCGGGGCGCGAGCTCATCCCCGCGCTCGACACCGGCGACGCACATCACGCCGCGTCGAAACGACTCGGACTGGATGCAGACTGGCCGCTCGTGCCGTAACGGCTGTGCGTGGTGGTCGTCCCATTAAGGGTTCTTCATTCACCACGCACGTCAGGCCGGGAGCTCGGCGATGTCCACACCACCGCACGACGCCAAACGCGGCGTCCGCGGGTCCGTCGTCATCCTCGGCGCGGATGCTTGCCTGGCCGCTCTCCCGGCCACACCTACACAACTGATCAACGCCTGCTTCGCATTCGGCTACGACGACGTCGTTCCTGCCTCGTGCGGCGACGAGCTGCTGGCAGTGGGCTGCCTCGACCAGCTTGCCGCGCGGGGCGGCGGGCCGGCGATGGCGTGCATCTGTCCGCTAGTCCGCGAGCAGCTCCGGGGCGCGACCCGGGTGGGCGACAGCGCCGTGCGCCTCGTATCGCCTCCGGTGGCGGCGGCGCTCTACGTTCGCGCGACGTCGCGGACGGCGCAGCGCATCACGTACGTGGGCGACTGCCCGGGCGCGGGCCATCCGAGCATCGACATCCACCTGTCGCCGGCGCAATTCCTTGCGCTGCTGGCCGAACGCGGCATCGTGCCTGGGGCACAGCGGCCGGTGCCGAGCGAGGCGGGCAGAATCGTGCGCGACCGCCGTCGGCACTATTCGCTGCCGGGCGGCGTGCCCGCGCCGGAGTGGCTCGGGTCCGAGGGAATCGAGCGAACGCTCGTCGATCTCGACGATCTGGCATCGATCCAATCATCGTCGCACGGCGGACGGACCTTGATCGACCTGGCGCCGCGGCTCGGCTGCGTGTGCAGCGGCGCGCTTTCGGGGTGCGCTGCTTACGACGCGCGCGCAGCGGTGATGGCGCACGAACCGCCGCGGTCCGAGGACGAGGTGGTGGACCACGCGGTGATGGTGTCGGTGGTCGACGAAGCCCCTGCGCGGACGACGCCCCAGGCGCGCGACGTGTCGTGGCCGGAGTTCGTGGCCGCGTTGAGCGCCGTGTGGGACGCCGGCGCCCCGGCCCCGGCTGCCGCTGTCGCGGGATCCGCGACAGCGGC
>DAHUXU010000105.1 GCA_027307005.1 Gemmatimonadota bacterium | reverse complement strand
TAGCCTGGTCGCATGTCCGTGCTGCTGTGTTGTTGTTCAACAAACAACGGATCGATGCCTACCACGCCTGATTGAGCCGGCGCCGAGCAGCCGAGCGATCCGTGCCGTTCTCCGTGCTGTCATCCGTTCAATCCGTGTCTCCAGAGCGAGGAGACCGACCACCTCGCATCTTTTCCGGCACGGGCCGCGCGTCCGCTCGCCAAAATGAACCGGTGCCAGAACCGGGGTAGAAATACCGTTTGGTCCGGTACCGCGCTGAGACTCGTTGATCGCGACCCGAGTGGCGTGAAACACCCTTCCGACTCACGCGTGAGTCGCCGGTTTGCACCGGCTGTGGCCGGCGCCTACTTTCCGGACGTCCGAGTCGATCGGCGCGCGTGTGCGCGCCCCCGTCACGCCACGGAGAGTCTGGATGCCCCGCTACCGCTTTGCGGCCCGGCGCCTGCGCGCCCCCCGCCGCGCTGCCCGTTCCGCCACATCGTTAGGCCTGGCGATCGCCGTCCTCGGCGCCGCCGTGCCTGCCGCCGCGCAGATGCCCAACGAGCGGCTGCAGTACCCCGCCGCGCATCGCGACAGCACGGTCGACGACTATTTCGGCGCGCGGGTGCCGGCGCCGTACCGGTGGATGGAGGACGAGAACAGCCCGGAGGTGCGCAGCTGGGTGGAGGAAGAGAACGCCGTGACGGCCGCGTACATGGACAGGGTGCCGCTCCGCGATGCGTTCAAGACGCGCCTAACGGAGCTCTGGAACTACGAGAAGGCCGGTGTGCCGTACCGGCAGGCCGGCCGCCTGTTCTACAGCAAGAACTCCGGCCTCCAGAACCAGAGCGTGCTGTACGAGCAGGACCGCCTGGGGAGCGCGCCGCGCGCGATGCTCGACCCCAACACGCTCTCGCCCGACGGGTCGACGGCACTCGCCGGCTCGTCGGTCTCGCCTAACGGTGAGTATCTCGCGTACGGGCTGTCGCAAGGCGGCTCGGACTTCGAGGAGCTCCATGTGCGCTCGCTGCGCGACGGCCGCGACACCCCGGACACCGTGCGGTGGGTCAAGTTCTCCGGCATCTCGTGGACCGCCGATAACCGCGGCTTCTTCTATTCGCGGTTTCCGGCGCCCGCGGCCGGGCAGGCGCTGTCCACGGCCGCCGTCGATCAGAAAGTGTACTACCACGTGCTCGGCACACCCGACAGCACCGACAAGCTGATTTACGCGCGGCCGGACCTGCCCGACTGGTACATCATGTCGTCGACCACCGAAGACGGACGCTTCGCGTTCATCACGCTCGTCCACGGCACGGATACGAAGAACCAGGTCTTCTACATGGATCTGAAGGATGGCGCCCATCCGGATCTGTCGGCGCCGCTCCTGCCGCTCGTCTCACAGGGCGATGCCGAATACGCTCCGTTAGGCAACGACGGCGACACGGTGTTCGTGCAGACCACCAACCAGGCCCCGAACCGCCGCGTCATCGCGATGGTGCTGCCCGATACGTCGCGCGCGCATTGGCGCACTGTGGTCCCCGAACAGAAGAGCGTCCTCGAGCGCGCAACGCTGGCCGGCGGACACATCGTGGCCCAATACCTCGAGGACGTGAAGAGCACGCTCGCGATCTACGGTACCGACGGCTCGAAGCAGGGCGCCGTCGCGCTGCCGGGCATCGGCACCGTCGGCGGTCTCTCGGGGCGCATGGATACGCCCGAGCTCTTCTACAGCTTTTCGTCGTTCCTCTTCCCGGCAACCGTCTATCGCTACGACTTCGCGACGAAGCGCAGCGTGCCGTTTCAAGCGCCGCACGTCGCCTTCGACGCGAGCGCATACGAGACGCGCCAGGTGTTCTATCGGTCCACGGACGGCACGCGCGTGCCGATGTTCATCACGGCCAGAAAAGGTCTCAAGCTCGATGGCTCGCACCCGACCGTGCTCTACGCCTACGGCGGATTCGACATCAGCGTGACGCCATCGTTCAGTCCGACCACGGCCGTGTGGCTGGAGCACGGCGGCATCTACGCAGTGGCCAGCCTTCGCGGCGGCGGCGAATACGGCGAGGCATGGCATCACGCGGGCATGCTCGACAACAAGCAGAACGTATTCGACGACTTCATCGCGGCGGCAGAGTATCTCATCCACGAGCACTACACGTCCACGGCGCACCTCGCCATCCACGGCTACTCCAATGGCGGCCTGCTCGTGGGCGCGGTGTTGGACCAACGCCCGGACCTGTTCGCCGCCGCGTATCCGGGCGCCGGCGTGATGGACATGCTGCGCTATCAGAAGTTCAGCGCCGGCGTGGGTTGGGTGCCCGAATACGGCTCGTCGGATGACTCGACGCAGTTCAAGTATCTGATCAAGTATTCGCCGGTGCAGAATCTCAAGAAGGGGACGTGTTATCCGGCGACGATCGTCACCACCGCCGACCACGACGACCGCGTGGTGCCGAGCCACTCGTACAAGTTCATCGCCACGATGCAGGCGGATCAGTCGTGCGCGCGGCCCGTGCTCATCCGTGTCGAGACGAAGACCAGCCACGGCTACATGCCCACGGACAAGCGGATCGCACAGCTGGCAGATGTGTGGGCGTTCACGGGCTGGAATACGGGCATGCGGTGACGACCGAAGCGTGCGCGTAAGCGGAATCGGCATCGGGCCGTCGCCCAACGACGCCGGCGACGTGCGCCTCGAGGCGCACGTGACGTTCGACGACGCGTCGACGCCGGAGTCGGTGTGGATCGACGTGCCGTCCGCGTACGCCGATTCGGTATCGCCTAACGGAAATCCGTGGCTGGCGTGTCTCATGCCGCTGGCCATGCAGCGCCGCGAACCGCTGCACGTCGACGCGCCGGTCGACGGCGCGCTGCTCGATGGCATGAACGAAGTGGCGCGTCTCTGGACCGCGTGGTTCCCGCCGTTCACGCCCGTGCCTGTGACCGTCGCGTCGGTGCTCGGGCCGCCGGATGGCGGCGGGCCGGGCACTCGGTTAGGCGCGTTCTTTTCCGGCGGCGTCGATTCGTTCTTCACGCTGCTGCGCCGCGAAGGCGAACGGCCGCGCAAGCCCCACCTCGCCGTGGATGACCTCATCGTCGTGCACGGCTTCGATGTGCCGCTGTCCGATGGCGCCGCGTTCGACCGGTTGCGCACGAGTCTGCAGCGCGTGGCCGACGAGTTGGGCAAGACGCTGATCCCCGTACGCACCAACATCCGCGTCACGAGGTTTCGCGAGCTCGAGTGGGCGCGCCTCGGTCACGGACCGGCGCTCGCGGCCATCGCGCTGGCCCTCGAGCCGCGGTTCCGCGCCGTCGCCCTCGCGTCGGCCCGCGAATACCCCTACTCGAGCGCAGGGTGGGGCTCGCACCCGGTGAGCGATCCGCTCTTCTCCACGCAGCGCATGCGCCTCGTGCACGACGGCGGCACGTACAACCGCGTCGACAAAGTATGCGCCATCGCAGAATCCGATCTGGCGATGCGACACCTGCACGTCTGCTGGCGTTCGCTCTCGGACGTGAATTGCGGCGCGTGCGAGAAATGCTGGCGCACCATGACCACGCTCGCGATCGTCGGCGCGCTGGAGCGATGTACGACCTTCCCGACGCGGACGCTCGACCTGGATCGCGTCGCTCGCCTGTACTGCCGCAATTGGGTCACCAAAGGATTCAATCGCTCGAACCGCGCGCTCGCCGTGAGCCGTGGACGATCCGACATCGCGGCTGCGTTAGACGCGAGCTATCGCTTGAGCAAGCGGCGCGATGTGCTGGCCGCTGCCGCACAGGCCGTCGAACGCGCGCCGCTGCTGTGGCGATTGGCGCGCCCGCTCCGCCGCGCCGCAGCGCGCGACGTCATCCACTGAGCGACGGCGCGCGGGATACGCCGCGCTCCGCGGCAGGCGAGGAGCGATCCTCCGGATCACTCATCCCGAATTCGATGCCGCGCTTTTCGCGGCCCGCCGCCGTCGCTACCGCGGCGAGGACGCACACCAGCAGCGCCGTCATCGCCATCGACTGCGCGTAGGTGGCGTGCGCCGCTAACGCCGCTTCGATGTACGCCGCAC
>DAHUXU010000097.1 GCA_027307005.1 Gemmatimonadota bacterium | reverse complement strand
GTCGACGCGCAGCACAGGCGGCACCGGACTTGGCCTCAGCGTTTCGCGTCAGATGTTGGCGTTGCTCGGCGGGTCGCTTGGCGTCGAGAGCACGCTCGGCCAGGGAAGCGTATTTCGCGTTCGATTGCCGTTGATACGTTGACATCGTCGTGATGTCTGGTGAACTTGAACGAACAATTCCGCGGCGATTTGAAGCGATTGCGGCCGCGTAAAAAATTCCGCTAAACCGCTCACCTGATGGTCAAACAGCCCGGGGGCGGTATCCGCCCACCGGGCTGTGTTGTTTTCGCGCACGGTGGCGGGGTTGCACACAAAGGAGCCAGCCCATGACGCCCGCCCGTCCCGATTCTTTCGTGTTCTCCAGCGAGTCCGTGTCCGAGGGTCATCCGGACAAGCTCGCCGACCGCATCAGCGATGCCGTGCTCGACCTCCATCTGGCGCGTGATCCGCGCTCGCGTGTCGCGTGTGAAGTCCTCGTGACGCACAACTTCGTGTGCATCGCGGGCGAAACGCGCTGTGCCGCTCCGGTGAGCCGCGAGGAAGTGGAGCGTTTGGCGCGACAGGTGATTCTGGATACCGGGTACGATGGCTTCGACGATCGGTTCGGCCACGCGAGCGCCCGCATCGACGTCCGCCTGCAGCCGCAGTCGAACGAAATCGGTTCGGCGGTCGACAAGAAGACCGCGGCGGACCAACAGGGCGCCGGTGATCAGGGATTGATGTTCGGCTATGCGACGAGCGAAACACCATCCCTCATGCCGGCGGCGATCACGTATGCGCACGGGCTGGTGGAGGAGCTTGCGCGGCGGCGTAAGGCAGGCGACGCGCCGTGGATCCGCCCCGACGCGAAGTCGCAGGTCTCGGTGCGCTATCGCGATGGCCGCCCAACGGACGTGACGCGCATCGTCGGCTCGACTCAGCACGCGCCGACGGTGACGCAGGCGGCAATCCGCGACTACGTCATTGCCACCGTCATTCCGGAAGTGATTCCGGAGGCGATGCTGCCCACGGGATGGCGCGACACGGTGCTGGTGAATCCGAGCGGCGCCTTCTCCGAAGGTGGCCCGGCGACCGATACCGGCCTAACGGGGCGAAAGATCATCGTCGACACGTACGGCGGCGCCGCGCGCCACGGCGGGGGCGCATTCAGCGGGAAGGACCCGTCCAAAGTCGACCGTTCCGCTGCGTACGCGGCCCGATGGGTGGCGAAGAACGTCGTCGTCGCCGGCCTGGCGGAGCGCTGCGAGGTGCAGGTGGCCTATGCGATCGGCGTGGCACGACCTGTCTCGGTGAGGGTCGAGACGTTCGGCACATCCGATCTCCCGCGCGCAGAGCTCGAGGCTCGCGTTGCTTCGGCCTTCGACCTCACGCCGTACGCCATCATCCGCGATCTCGATCTGTTGCGGCCCCTTTATTATCCGACGGCCGCATACGGCCATTTCGGCCGGGAGCCAGGCCCGCAGGGAACGTTCAGTTGGGAGTCGCCGTCGCGTGCGAGTGCGCTGCAGGACGAGGCGCGCGTGGTATCTGCAATCAGTTGACCTGCGCGGGAAATGCTCTGGCGTTTCTTCTTTGGGCGCGCTAGGATCGGCAGTACGTTTGTCACGGATTGCTCACGCGGCGTGGCGGGGGAAATCCGTGACGTACCCGCCAGCCCTGTCGCATGCGCCTTCCCATCCTCCTCCGTCCATGTCATCTGCACGCCGGTTGCGTTGTGGTGTTGGTGGCATCGCTCCTGGCGTGTCGCGGATCGTCTCCGCCGGCCGTGGAAAAGAGCGCCCAGGCGGCGCCGACTCCCCCCGCCGGCGATGTCGTCCCCATGCGCCCGCCCAGCGACAGCGACATTCCGTCTGGTGCGTTAGGCGTCTCCATCCGGCGCGGCCACGCGCTGCTCACTGCCACGCGCGACAGCCTGCCGGCGTACGCGCCAAGCGGCCTGCGCTGCGTGAGCTGTCATCTCGACGACGGCCGGCGCGCGCACGCATCGCCATTCGTCGGCGTCTATGCGCGCTATCCGGTCTACAATGCGCGGAGCGGTAAGGCGTACACGATCGAAGATCGGATCAACGACTGCTTTCGTCGCAGCCTGAACGGACGCGCACTGCCGATGGGCAGCCCGGACATGCGCGACATCGTCGTCTACTTCGCCTGGTTGTCGCGCGGCGTTCCGGTCGGCGCAGCCGTCGAAGGGCAGGGGCTCGCGAAGCTCACGCCGCTCGTCGGCGATACGACCCGCGGCCGCGCGCTGTTCGGCGCCCAGTGCGCGCGTTGCCACGGAGCCACGGGAGCCGGCACGACGGTCGCGCCGCCCCTCTGGGGCAAGGCGTCGTTCAACATCGGAGCCGGGATGAGCCGCCTGCGAACGGCGGCGGCGTTCATCCGGTACAACATGCCGTTCGACCGGCCGGGATCGCTCGACGATCAGCAGGCTTTCGACGTCGCGTCGTACATCACGTCGCGTCCCCGACCCGACTTTGCCGGCAAGGAAAACGATTGGCCTAACGGGGGTGCTCCGCCCGATGTCGCATACCGGACGCGTGCCGCCGCATCGAAGGACACCGCACGACGCTAGCGGTCCATGATTGCCGTAGCCAGTACCTGCCGTCCACCGCTTCTCGGGACTTCAACACGACTCAGGAGGCAGCACATGATCGACGACTCATCCTCGGCCACGCCCCGACGCGAATTCCTGGGCAAGGTTGCGGCCGCGTCCATTGCGTTAGGCTTGGGCGGCGCCTTGCCCCAACGGCTGGACGCCGCCATCGATGCGGCTGCGCCGGACGTCGAAAAGTGGCCGGATGTTCACGGCAAACATCGCCAGATGTACGATGCCGTGAGCTGGAACCACGGCCTCTCCCTCGTCTGGGCAATGATCTTCCTCGATACCAACAAGGCCTCGAGCAATCTGGACGACAAAGACCTGAGCGCGGTTGTGGTGATGCGCCACGAGGGAGTTGTGCTTGCCTTCACCGATCCGATCTGGAAGAAGTACAAGCTCGGCGAGGCGTTCAAGATCGACGATCCGGCCACCAAGGCGCCGGCCGAGCGCAATCCGTTCTTCCACGCCAAGGACGGCGAGCTGATGTTCCCGGGGATGGACATCGCGAAACTGATGGACCGCGGCGTGACGTTCGGCGCCTGCAACGTCGCACTCACCGTTTACAGCGGGATGCGCGCCGACGCCCTCGGTATCGACAAGGACACCGCGAAGAAGGAGTGGACGGCCGGCCTCATTCCCGGCTTCACCTTGCTGCCGAGCGGCGTGTGGGGCGTGAATCGCGCGCAGGAACACGGCTGCAGCTACTGCTACGCATCGTAGCGTAATTCCCGACCGACGGGCGGGCGTTCGCGCCCGCCCCGTCGGTTGTCGAGATCGGCGTCGCATCTGTTTCACAACGCGGACGATTGTCGCGACGGTCGGCACTATATTGCCGCATCATGCGCGCAGTATGCATCTCGCGGCACGTCTATCTGGGTGAGCACATCTGCTCGATCATGCGAAGCGCCGGCATCGAGTGCGAATCGGTGATCGGCCTGCGTGAAGGGATGGATGCGTCGCGTGTCACGCGCTTCGATATAGTGATCTGTGACTACGATTTGCTCGCGACGGCGCCCCGTCAGGAATGGCAGCTCACGTCGGGCCGCGACGTGCCGATCGTTGCGGTGAGCATGACGCGCCGGCCCGAAGAAGCGCACCTGGTGGACGGGCGGACCATCACAGGCTTCTTGTACCTTCCTTCTGTCGACAGCGCTGACGTCGAGCGCACGGTGCTCGACGCGACCAAGCGATCGGCGCGCGAGCGGGCCCGCGACCTCGAGATCCCACTCCGAATTGTCCGAGACGACTGACTCCGCGCTGCGTATGCGAATGCAGACAGCACGCGTCATGTCGCTCGTGATCATGGTCGTGGCTTGTCGGCGCGCCGGCGACGCGTCAGCGCACGCGACGAGCACGTCGTCGGCGGCTGCTATCTCACCTGCCGACAGCGCAGCGCTGGCTCGCGATGCATGGTCAATTCCGGAAATCATCCGCCGCGTGCGAGAGGCCGGTCTCGCCCTTACCGACTCGGGTGAGACGGTGCGACGGCCCGGCCTGCACCAGACGGGTCACGTGCTGCACCTCGGACAGGGCACGCTCACAGTGTTCATCTACCCTGGCCGCGGCGCCCGCATTCGCGACGCGGCAGGCCTCGACACCACGCTGCACGGCATGCCGACGCTCGACACGCCGCACTACATCCTGTCAGGCAATCTGATTGCTATCCTCGTCACGCCCAACGACGCGACGGTGGAACGCGTGACTAACGCGCTGACGGCGCGCCACACGCTGGGACCGCCGTGACGGTCGAAACGCAAAAGAAAACGGGCCAGGCTTTTCGCCCGGCCCGCTCTCTCATGCTGAAAGCCCAACCTTAGTTGCAGACCACC
Organism: Gemmatimonadota bacterium; assembly: GCA_027307005.1. Taxonomy (GTDB): domain Bacteria; phylum Gemmatimonadota; class Gemmatimonadetes; order Gemmatimonadales; family Gemmatimonadaceae; genus JADGGM01. Next base: position 9,086 of record DAHUXU010000097.1, on the reverse strand, counting down.
ACGCCGTCGACGCCGATACCGGTCGTGTCCGTGCCCGAGCCAATCTTGCAGCCCGTGATGCTGCTCACGCGCGCGTTCGTGATCGAAGCGCTCCAGCCAGTGTTCGTGCCGGTAAGAATGTTGAGCACGTTGCCGGTCGAGGTGTTGAAGTTCAACAAGGTCGTGTCGGTCGAGTACGTGTTCTTATCGGAGTAGTAGGCCTCTTCAGACGTCGCCAAGTTCTTGAGGTCCGACTTCATCGAGGCGATGTACGCCTTCTCCTTCGTGCTCGCGAACTTCGGAATCGCGATCGCCGCGAGGATGCCGATGATGACCACAACGATCAGCAGCTCGATCAGCGTGAAGCCCTTCTTTACCGTGAAACGCATGAGAGTGATCCTCCGGGATCAGTTGTTCGCGAGCGACCTCGCGATTCGGTGACAGCGTGGGTTCAGCCAGGGAGTAAAGCAGGGGAGGTGCCAGCTTCGACCGTTTTGCTAAGTTGCTGTGCTATAACGAGTTGTGCAGCGTAACCGAAGCTTTGTGGGTGGTTTTGCGGTAGCGAATTGCAACCTGCATGGTGAATTGCAACCCCTCAGTGCCCGTGCACTGCCGCTCCCGATCTCACGCTTGTGTACTCGGCAAACGCCGCTATGCCGCGCTGCCAGTCCGTTCGCTAACGGCCTACGAGCGAAGACGATCAATTGTGGCCAAGGTAAAGCCAGGTGCGGGGTTGAAGAGAGCACATCCTTGCACGGCGAATCGAACGAATTCGGCCGATGAACGCCCTGCACATTTCGCATCGCCGTCCGGTTATCCCGCCCGACGTTTCCCTCCTATACATTTCGGCTCCATGAGTTCTCTCCCCATCACAAGCGCCTTCAACGACGGGTACATCGCCGGTCTGTACGAGTCGTTCTTGCGCGATCCCGCATCCGTCGATTCGTCGTGGCGGCAGTTTTTTTCGGTGGCACAGAGTCTCGCCGGCGCCGGGTCTGCCGCAGGCGGTGCCGCAAGCGATCCGGCGTACCTTCGAAAAGTGGCCGGGGCCGCCGGCCTCGTTCAGGCGATCAGACAGTACGGCCATCTCGACGTTCAGCTCGACCCGCTCGGAAGTCCGCCGCTCAGCGCCGCCGAGCTCAAGCCGGAATTTCACGGCATCTCGCATGCGGACCTGGAGACGATTCCGGGCGCGGCGCTTGGCTTTCCCGATGACGCGACGGCTGCCGCCGCCGTGACGCGCCTGCGGCAGATCTATTCATCGAGCATTGGATTCGAATTCGAGCACATCGAAGAGGAAGCCGAGCGCGACTGGTTCAGGCGTGCGATCGAAGGCGGGGAGATGCGCCGCCAGCTCACGGCGGATGAGAAGCGGGTCGTGCTGCGCCGGCTCACAGAAGTGGATGGACTCGAGCGGTTTTTGGGCTTTGCCTACCAGGGCTACAAGCGCTTCTCCATCGAAGGCACGGACGCCCTCGTGCCGATGCTCGATGCGGCCATCGACGGCGCAGCGCGCGCCGGCGCCCGGCAGGTCGTGATCGGGATGGCGCACCGCGGACGCATCAACGTGCTCACGCACGTGCTGGAGAAGCCGGTTTCCGCCATCTTCGAGGATTTCGAGGGCAAGCACGCCCACACGTCGGCGCCTAACGATACCGGCGACGTGAAGTACCACCTCGGCGCCCGCACGGTGCGCGAGCTGTCCACCGGTGAGTCGGTGCAGGTGGTGCTGCTGCCTAACCCGAGCCACCTGGAGATGGTCAACCCGGTCGTGGAAGGGGTGGCGCGCGCGCTCCAGCAATCCGGCTCGGCGAGCACCGACCCCGATGAGTCGCGCGACGAAGCGAGCGTGCTGCCGGTGCTGGTCCACGGCGACGCGGCGTTCCCCGGCGAAGGCGTCGTCGCCGAAACGTTCAACCTGTCGCATCTGCGCGGATACCGGACTGGCGGGACGCTGCACATCATCTCGAACAACCAGGTCGGGGTCACCACCGACCCGCGCGATGGCCGCTCGACGTATTACGCGAGCGACCTCGCGAAAGGCTTCGAGGTGCCGATCGTGCACGTGAACGGCGACGATGCAGAAGCCTGCGTGGTGGCCGTGTGGCTCGGGCTTGCCTATCGCGCCCGGTTCGGGAAGGACTTTCTGATCGACCTGGTGGGCTATCGCCGCCACGGGCACAACGAGACCGACGAGCCGGCGTTCACACAGCCGTTGCTGTACGCAGCCATCCGCTCGCATCCCTCGCCGCGCGAAGTGTGGGCTGCGCGCCTCGTGCGCGAAGGCCTGCTCGCCGACGAGGATGTCAAGCGACTCGATGCGGACGTGCAGGCCGCGTTCGATCGCGTCCTAACGCAAGTGAAGGCGGCGCCTCCTCCGGCGGAACAGGGCAACGGCCACCATGCCGCCGCGCCCGACCTCGCGTCGGTCGCGACGAGCGTGGCGCCGGAGATCCTCCGGTCGGTCAACGAGCGGTTGTTGACCTGGCCGTCGGAGTTCAAGCCGATGCCCAAGTTGGCCAGGCTGCTCGAGCGCCGCAGGGCTGCGTTAGGCGAAGCCGGCGGAATCGACTGGGGGCACGCCGAAGCGCTGGCGTTGGGCTCGCTGCTCGTGCAGGGCGTCTCGGTTCGGCTCACCGGACAGGACAGCGAGCGCGGCACTTTCTCGCATCGCCAGGCGGTGTTGCACGACTTCGAGCACGGAACGTCGTACGCTCTGCTGCAGCACATTCCCGATGCGAAGGGCCGCTTCGAGGTGTACAACTCGCCGCTGTCCGAGTTGGCGGTGCTGGCGTTCGAGTACGGCTTCAGCGTGGCTGCTCCGACGACGCTCGTGCTCTGGGAAGCGCAGTACGGCGACTTTGCAAACGTCGCGCAACCCATCATCGATCAGTTCATCGCATCGGACCGGGCAAAGTGGGGCCAGGATTCCGGCGTCGTGCTTCTCCTGCCGCACGGATACGAGGGCGGGGGCCCGGAGCATTCGAGCGCCCGTCTCGAGCGCTTTCTGCAGTTGGCGGCCGAGAACAACATGCGCATCGCCTATCCGTCGACACCGGCGCAGTACTTTCACATCCTGCGTCGTCAGGCGTTGGCGAGCGAGCGCCGGCCACTCGTGCTCATGCAACCCAAGAGTTTGCTGCGCCTTCCGCAGGCGGCATCGCACCTCTCCGACCTCACCTCGGGAGCATTCCAACCGGTGATCGCCGGCGCAGCGGAGCAGGGCGCCGATCAGGTTCGTCGCATGGTGCTCTGCACGGGGAAGCTCTACTATGATCTCGCGGGACAGGCGTCGAAAGCCGGCGCGATTGCGCTCGTGCGCGTCGAAGAATTGTATCCGTGGCCGCACGAGCAGATCGCGAACGTGATCGATCGGTATCCGGCGCTGGAGGAAGTCGTGTGGGCGCAGGAAGAGCCGAAGAACATGGGAGCCTGGTCGTTCGTCGCGCCACGGTTGCGGGCGGCGGTCGGGAACACGCTGCCGATTCGATACATTGGTCGTCCGGAGCGCGCGAGTCCCGCCGAGGGATACGCGACCTCGCACACGCAACAGCAAACGAAGATCGTCACCGACGCGCTCGCCGTCGCCGACCCCGTTGGCGCGGCGGGCGCGGCGCGGGGCTGATCCCCCGTGCGCGTCCGTTAGACGACGGGCGCGTCCGCGCAGCGGCGTGGCGGCGCTCGCCCATCACTTGGTGCCTCGGACTATGCACGTACGCCACGCCATCGTCGCTCTCGCATTGACCGCCGCAGGTGCCCTGCATTCGCTACCGGCGCAGGACCGGGGCGCGGCCGCGTTGGGCCAGCTCGTCGAGGGATTGCCGGTTGCGGTTCGCGTACTCGTGATCGGCGCGCACCCCGATGACGAGGACACGCGCCTCATCACCTGGCTCACGCGCGGCCACCACGTCGACGTCGCCTATCTCTCGCTCACCCGCGGCGACGGCGGCCAGAATCTCATCGGCGACGAGCTGGGCGACGCGTTAGGCGTCATCCGCACCGAAGAGCTGCTGGCCGCGCGGCGCATCGACGGCGCCCACCAGTATTTCACGCGCGCCTACGACTTCGGCTTCTCGAAGAGCAGCGCCGAGTCGTTCCAGCACTGGCCGCACGATTCCGTGCTCGAGGATGTGGTCACGGTCGTCCGGGCCTTTCGTCCGCAGGTGATCGTCTCCGTGTTCTCCGGCACGCCGCGCGACGGACACGGCCAGCACCAGGTGACCGGCATCGTCGCCCGCGAGGCGTACGACGCGGCCATGGATACCGTACGGTTTCCCAGATCGGCGACCGCCGGCTACGGCGCCTGGACGCCGCTCAAGTTTTACCGCGCGCGGTCGTACTTCAACGGCGAGGGCGCGACCTTCACGTACAACGCCGGCGAGCTCGACCCGGTGTTAGGCAAATCCTTCACTGAGATCGCGGCCGAGAGTCGCTCGCAGCACAAATCACAGGGATTCGGCGTGATCGCGCGACTGGGCGCCCAGACGGGCTCCCTCGCCCGTGAAGCGTCGCGCGCCGCCGGCGCGCCCGCCGACGCCAAACGCGAGCGCTCGATCTTCGATGGGATCGACACCACGTGGCGCCGCCTCCTTCCGGTAGTGAGCCGGCCGGCCGACAAGACCGCCGTCGGGCGGCTGCTCGCGGCAACGATCGATGCCCGGCGCCAGCTCAGCCTGTACAATCCCAGCACCGGCGTGCCGGCGCTCGAGCGGGCGCATGCCGCGCTCGTGCAGCTCGCCGCCGATGCGGAGGCCGCGCCCCGGTCCATGAACGGCGACGTGCTCGTCTCGGTGACCGACGGCCTCCAGCGCGTGACGCGGGCCCTGCTCATGGCGCGCGGCATCACGATCGAAGCCACGGTGCAACGCGATGCGGTTGCGTTAGGCGACTCGATTCCCGTCGACGTCACGGTCTACAATCGCGGCACCGGTCGCGTGACGTTGGAGTCGGCATCGGCCGCCGCCGACAGGTCGAGCGGCGCCGGCTCCGCTCGGGCGCGCCTGCAAGCGGCGATCGCGCCCGACAGCTCGCATTCGGACACGGTGTACGTACACGGCGATTCGATCTCGCAACCGTGGTGGCTGGCCACGCCTCGACGCGGCGACATGTTCAGCGTGCCCATCGACGGTCGATCGGACGACGTGCGCGACGCAGACATTCACGTGCGCGTCGCGCTGGATGACGGCCACCTCGTGACCGATGTGCCGGTCGTGCGCCGATACGCCGATCCCGTGCGCGGCGCCGTCGAGCGGCCGCTCATGGTCGTGCCCGCGATCGCCGTGACACTCGATGGCACGGTCGAGCTCGCGCGGGCGAACACACCGCTGGACCGCAACGTCCAGGTGCATCTCATCTCCGGCGTCACCGACGCGCGCGACGTGCAAGTGTCGTTGACGCTGCCGAGCGGCCTGCACGCCGACTCGAGCACGCGCACGGCACACCTGGGCGGATTCGATGCGACGGCGACCGTGTCGTTCGCAATCTCGGGTCAACTGACCCCGGGCCAGCACGAGATTGCCGCCGTGGCGCGCAGCGGGGGGAACACCTATTCGATCGGATACGTGCCGATCGAGTATTCGCACATTCGCCCGCAGAAGCTGTATCGACGAGCGGCGCTGACCGTGGATGCCGTCGACGCGGCGCTGCCGCCGCGCCTCGACGTCGCGTACGTCCGCGGCGTCGGCGACAACGTCGCACCGATGCTGCAGGAGTTAGGCGTCCCGCTCACGGTGCTCGATCCGGCGCACCTGGCGACGGTGGATCTGTCGCAATTCACGGATCTGGTCATCGGGACGCGCGCGTACGAGGCGCATCCCGAGCTGGCGGCGGCCAATGCGCGGCTGCTCGCCTGGGTGCGCCATGGCGGCACGATGGTGGTGCAGTACGGGCAATACGAGATGACGGCGCCGGGCCGTCTGCCGTATCCGATTTCGCTTTCGCGGCCGGCCGCGCGCGTGACCGACGAGAACGCGCCGGTGCGGATCCTCCTGCCTAACGATCCAGTGCTGACCTGGCCGAATCGCATCACGTCCGATGATTGGACGGGCTGGGTGCAGGAGCGATCGCTGTACATGCCGTCGACAATCGATTCGCACTACACGACGCCGATTTCGATGAACGATCCAGGCGAGCCGGCAAATTCGGGCGCGATTCTCGAGACGCGGTTGGGCGCCGGCACGTACGTCTACACGACGCTGTCCTTGTTCCGGCAGCTGCCGGCGGGGAATCCCGGCGCATCGCGGCTCTTTCTCAATTTGTTAGGCGTGGGTGAGGCGCCGCGCGCAGCGGGAACCGCGGATGGCGCGCAGACGCCGCGGTGATGCGCGTGCGGTGGCGGCGCGGTGCGCTACTGGCCGGTGCGGTGCTGGCGTCGCTTGCGCTGGCGTCGTGCCGGCGCGGTCCACATCGCACGGTGCTCACCGTGTACTCTCCGCACGGGAACGACCTGCTGTCGTTTTACGAGAAGGAGTTCGAGGCCGCGCATCCTGACGTCGACGTGCAGTCGGTCGACATGGGCTCGCAGGACATCATCGACCGCTTGCGCAGCGAAAAAGCGAATCCGCAAGCCGATGTGTGGTTCGGCGCCCCGGAGGAAATCTTCGAGCGCGCGGGACGCGAAGGCTTGCTCGCGCCCTATCGTCCGACCTGGGCCGCTGCGGTGCCGCCCGACAGCCACGCCCCGAACGACCTGTGGTACGGCACGTATCTCACACCGGAAGTCATCGGCTACAACAGCCAGGCGGTGAGCGATTCGGCGGCGCCCAAGGATTGGGACGACGTCCTCGATCCGAAGTGGAAGGGCAAGGTGCTGATCCGCGACCCGATCGCGTCAGGCAGCATGCGCGCCATCTTCGGCGCGATCATTCTGCGCAGCATCCGGGAAACCGGTTCGCCTAACCAGGGATACGACTGGCTCCGGCGGCTCGATGCCCAAACGAAGGAGTACACGCTCAACCCGACCATCCTGTACCAGAAGCTCGGCCGCCAGGAAGGGCTGATCACGCTGTTCGACATGCCCGATCTGGCGATGTTGCGCGACCGGTATCACATCCCGGTCAAGTACACGATCCCGACGAGCGGCACGCCGTTGCTCGTCGACGCCATTGCGTTAGTCAAGGGCGCAAAGCATCCGGCGATTGCGCGCGAGTATTACGAGTTCGTGACGTCCGAGCGCGCCCTGCTGGATGCCGCGGACCGCTTCTATCGCATTCCGGTGCGCACCGACATCCCCGCGGACTCGCTGCCGCCGTGGATTCGCGAGGCGCGCGCGCAGATCAAACCGATGCCTCTCGATCGAGCGATGCTCGAGCAGCATCTCGACGCATGGATGCAGTACTGGGATTCGCACATCCGGAATAGCTCGCGGTGAGCGGCGCCGCGCCGCACCTCGTGCTCGATCGGCTCACGCGCCGATTCGGTGAAGCACGCCCGGCGGTCGATGCCGTTTCCCTGGAGATTGCGGCGGGTGAGCTGGTCGCACTGATCGGCGCCAGCGGCTCGGGAAAGACCACCACCCTGCGCATGGTGGCGGGGTCCGAAACGCCCGATGCGGGCGCCGTGCTGCTCGACGGACGCGACATCACGTCGCTGCCGCCGCAGCGGCGTCGATTCGGCATGGTCTTCCAGCACTACGCGCTGTTCCCGCACCTGACCGTTGGGCAGAACGTCGCCTTCGGACTCGAAGCGCGCGGCATCGCGCGGCGCGAACGGATGTCTCGCGCGGCCGACGCGCTTGCCGGCGTCGGACTGGCCGGCGCCGACGGCCGCCAGATCCAATCGCTGTCCGGCGGCGAGCAGCAGCGGGTCGCGCTTGCGCGTGCGTTAGTCATCGAGCCGCCGGTGTTGTTGCTCGACGAGCCCCTGTCCAATCTGGATCCGACGCTGCGGCGAAGCACGCGCGAAGAACTGCGCGCCACCCTCCGGCGCCTCGGCGTCACCGCCCTGTTCGTGACGCACGATCAGGAGGATGCGTTTGCCGTGGCCGACCGCGTTGCCTTGCTCGCTGCCGGCCGGCTGTTGCAGGTGGGCACGGCGGAAACGCTCTACGACCGGCCGGCGAATCGCGACGTCGCCACGTTCATCGGCCGCTCGACGCTCGTGCCGGGAACGTTCGACGGCGACAGCATCACCGTGCAGTTAGGCGACGCCGCGCGACGGCTGCGCGCGGCGCCGGCGCCGGCCGTGGCGCACGGCCCGGCCACCGCCGTGCTCCGGCCCGACGCGCTCGGCTTCTCGCCGCCGGCCGGACTCGATGCGTGGACGGGGGTGGTGCAAGACCGGCGGTTTGCGGGGGCGTTGCTGGCCTATCGCGTGCGGGTCGCCGGCGACATCGACCTGGAAGTACACAGCACCGTGCGCGATGTGCAGCCGGGAGACACGGTCAGTATTCGCGTGACGCGCGAGCCCGTGGCGGTGGTGTCGTGAAACGCGGAGGCGGTGTCCGCGGCACATGGATGTTCGCCGCGCCGGTACTGCTCGTGCTCCTCTGGAGCGTCGTCTACCCGAATCTGTCGATCGTCGTCGGCAGCTTCGCGCACGGGCTGCGATCGTGGCGCGAATTCGCATCGAGCCCCACCGACCTCGAAGCGCTGCGCACGACGCTCATCATCGCCGTGGGATCGGTCATCGCGGCGGTCGCAGTCGGCCTGCCGTTGGCGTTTCTCTTGACGCGCGTGGAGTTCCGCGGGCGTCGCGTGCTCAGTGCCGTTGCCACACTCCCGGCAGCGCTGCCGCCGTTGGTCAGCGTGGTCGCGTTTCTCTTTCTTTACGGCGAGAGCGGCGTCATCACACGAGGCGTGCAAGCGCTGCTGGGCCTCGATCACGCGCCGTGGACGCTCAACGGCGTGGGCGCGATCATCTTCGTCCACGCGTACACGATGTACGTGTACGTCTTCCTCTTCGTCTCGGCGGGGCTCGAACGCTACGACTCGTCGCTCGACGAGGCGGCGGAGGGCCTGGGCGCGACGCCGGCGTTCCGCCTCCGGCGCGTCACGCTGCCGCTGCTCACGCCGTCGATCATCGGGTCGATGCTGCTCGTGTTCATGAGCGCGCTTGGCTCGTTCTCGGCGCCGTACATCTTCGGCGGCGGCGCGCGGGTGCTGAGCACA
>DAHUXU010000084.1 GCA_027307005.1 Gemmatimonadota bacterium | reverse complement strand
AGGCCGCGCTCGCCGATCTCCTCGGCCAGATCGGCCTGCTGCGCGATGGACTGCGACTCGTGCGCGACCGCCTGGAGATCGACGTGGAGGCCGCCGATCCCGCCGCGGCGCTCGTGCGCGAGATCAGCGGCGTCGTCCGGCGCCTCGAGGCGTTCGGCGACGGCCTCACGCGCGCGCTCCGCCCGCCGCCGGACTCGCCGCCCACGGTGCGCTGGCTCGAGTCGCGCGGCCGCGACCGCAATCTCGCCGCCACCGCGGTCCCGCTCGACCTCGCGCCCATTCTGCGCGCGGATCTGTTCGCCCGCCTCGAGACCGCGATCGTCACCAGCGCCACCCTCGCCGCCGGCGATGACTTCGCCTACCTCACCGGCCGGCTCGGCCTAACGGAACCGCAGGTCGAGCCCGAGACGGCGGTGTTCCCGTCGCCGTTCGACTTCGCCGAGCAGGCGCTGCTGGTGGTGCCGACGGACGTGCCGGTGCCTAACGCAGACCGGGAGGGCCATCTGCGCGCGTGCGTCGAGATCGTGCTCGACCTCGCCCGCGCGTCGGACGGCGGACTGTTCGCCCTCTTCACCAGCCACCGCGACGTGCGCGCCGCGGCCGCCGCCATCCGCGCGTGTCCCGACGGCGCTCGCTGGCCGCTCCTCGTCCACGGTGAGGATGCGCGCGACGCGCTCCTGCGCCGGTTTCGCGACTCGGGTCGCGCGCTCCTCGTCGGCACCGCCTCGTTCTGGGAAGGCGTCGACGTCCCCGGCGATGCGCTCCGCGGCCTGGTCATCGCCAAGCTGCCGTTTCGCGTCCCCACCGATCCGCTCACCGCCGCGCACTGCGAGGCGATCGCCGAGCGTGGCGGCGACCCGTTCGTCGAGTTCATGCTGCCCAACGCAGCGCTGCGCTTGAAGCAGGGCTTCGGGAGGCTCGTCCGGTCCGAGACCGATCGCGGCGTGGTCGTGCTGTGCGATCCGCGCATCGTCACGAAAACGTACGGGCAGGCGATGCTCGCAACGCTTCCCCCGGCGGCGCGCGTAATCGACACGTGGGCGCGCGCCCGCCATCACGTGAACCGCTTCTACGGAGCAAGGACGTGAACGACTCGACTCGACCGGGCAAAATCGTCTGCGTGGGCCGCAACTACCGCGCACACGCGAAGGAGTTGGGCAACGAAGTGCCCGCCGAGCCGTTGATTTTTCTTAAGCCGCCGTCGAGCGTGATTCGCACCGGCGCCGAAATCGTGCTCCCAACGGTCTCCTCGCAAGTCGAGTATGAGGGAGAGATCGGTGTTGTGATTGGAACGCGGCTGTCGCGCGTGGACGAGGCCGACGCTCGGCGCGGAATTCGCGGGATCGTGGCGCTCAACGACGTCACGGCGCGCGATCTGCAGCGCAGCGACGGACAATGGACGCGGGCCAAGGGATTCGACACATTCTGTCCCGTTGGTAGTGAGGTGCCCGCTCCGGCCGACCTCCACTCGCTCGAGGTCACCACTCGCGTCAACGGCTCCGTTCGCCAGCATGCGTCGGCCAGCGAGATGGTCTTTGCCATTCCCATGCTGCTCGCGTACATATCGAGCATCATGACCTTGGAACCCGGTGATCGCGTGGCTACGGGAACACCGTCAGGAGTCGGCCGATTGGACGTACGGGACGTGGTCGAAGTGCAGGTCGCAGGAAGCCTGGTACGGAACTCCGTGGCTGCTGCGGGGTGAACACACGGTCGAACGGGCGTTTGCGCGTGTGCCGTACCCCATCGCTGCTGTAGATTGAGGGTCATGCCGCTTAAGTCGTCTCGGTACGCCCGCTTGCCCGAGTACCTCCTGGCTTCGATCCCGCAGAAAAAGCGCGATCTCGCAGCCCGTGGCGTGGACGTCATCGATTTGGGCGCCGGCGACGCGGACCTGGCGCCGCCTGTCGAGGCAGTTGCCGCACTGGAGCGTGCGGCGCACGACCCCGCGATGAGCCGCTACGGATTCGGCGCCGGACTGCCGGCGTTCCGCGAGGCGGTCTCCCGCTTCATGCATCGCCGCTTCGGCGTGAGCGCCGATCCGATGCGCGAGGTGGTGCCGCTCATCGGGTCCAAAGAAGGAATCGCGCACCTCGCGCTCGCGTATCTCGACGAAGGGGACGTCGCGATCATTCCCGAGCCCGGATATTTGGCGTACCTGGGCGGCACGCTGCTGGCCGACGGGACGCCGCACGTGGTGCCGCTCGATCCGCGCGCGGACTTCCTCGTCGAGCTGGACCAGGTACCGGGCGACGTGCTGACGCGCACGAAGCTGCTGCACCTCAACTATCCGAACAATCCGACGGCGGCGATCGCGCCGCGCGACTATCTGGAGCGCGTCGTTAGGCAATGCCGCGAGCGCGACATCCTGCTCGCGTACGACAACGCGTATTCGGAGCTCGCGTACGACGGGTACCGTCCGCCGAGCATCTTCGAGATCGATGGCGCGCGCGACGTCGCGCTCGAGTTCCACTCGCTGTCCAAGACCTACAACATGACGGGCTGGCGCTGCGGGTGGGCGGTTGCCCGGCCCGAGATCGCGAGCGTGCTCGCCAAAGTGAAGTCGTTCCTCGACACGGGAACGTTCATGGCGGTGCAGGCCGCGGGTGCGGCGGCGCTCGATGCCTGGGAGCGCTTCGTGCCCGACAACGTGCGCACGTTCGCCGAGCGGCGCGACGCAGCGGTGGAAGCATTCCGCGCCGCGGGCTTCGCGTGCGAGACGCCGCGCGCGACGATGTATCTCTGGCTGCCGCTGCCCGCGGGTGTGCCGAGCGCCGCGTTCGCCGAGCGATTGCTGAACGAAGAGGGCGTCGTGGTGCTGCCCGGCTCGTCGTTCGGCGCGGGCGGCGAGGGATTCTTCCGCGTCTCGTTCATCACGTCTCCGGCGCGCATCGCCCAGGCGGCCGAACGCGCGGGTCGTGTCCTCGAGAGTTTCGAGGCGGCGGTCGCATGACGCGGAAGCCGAGTGGCGCGCTCATCATCTCGATCGGACTGCACGTCGTCCTGATCGCGGGGCTCGTGTGGATCATGGCCGTGCCGATGCCGTTCCAGAAATGGCTGCACGAGCACGCGAACGTGCCCGTGCAGAAGATCAGCTATTTCCAGGTGCCTAACGAAGGCGTGACGCGGACCGGCCGCAACGGCGGCAACAACATCCCGAAGGAGAAGGGACCGGTGCGCCACTTGGCCGCGCCGGCGACGACGCCGACCGTGATCCCGAAGGCGGCGCCCGAGGCATCGGTGCCGAGCGGCGGCCAGGGCACGGGCGAGAAAGTCGGTGCAGGCGGCGCCGAGAGCGGCATCACGCCGTCGTTCTCCGATCCGCGTTTGTGGCTCCCGCCCGGCCCGGTGATGGGCGCGCCGCGCACGCAAGCCCAGAAGCTGGATTCGGTGTTGATGGCGCGGCTGCAGCCGCATCTCGATTCGATGCAGGCGATCGCGGAGCACCAGGGCAGAGCGCCCGGCGATTGGACGTTCAACAAGGGTGGGAAGAAGTGGGGAATGGATCCGAAGAACATTTACATCGGTGACCACAAGATCCCGACGGCCATTCTCGCATTGTTGCCGCTGAACAAGGGTGCGAACCCGATCACCTCGAATGAAAACAAGATGTTCCAGGAGGAACACGAGCTGATCGCGCACAACGCGCAGGCGGCGATGAACGAAGAGGAGTTCAATGCGGCGGTGAAGGCGATCCGCGAGCGCAAGCAGCGCGAGCACGACGAAGAGATGAAGGATCGCCAACAGCACAAGCAGTCCGCGGATAGCGCGATCGTCCACCCTTAAAGGCGGACAACACTGACAGGAGCGGACCAGGCCGGAGATACCGATGAGATGGTCGGTCTTGTCCGTTGTGTCTGCTTTGTCCGCCCTTAAAGGCGGACAACACGGACAGGAGCGGACAAGGCCGGAGAAACCGATGAGATGGTCGGTCTTGTCCGTTGTGTCTGCTTTGTCCGCCCTTAAAGGCGGACAACACGGACAGGAGCGGACAAG
>DAHUXU010000074.1 GCA_027307005.1 Gemmatimonadota bacterium | reverse complement strand
TTCGGCGGATCGCAGACAGTGATCGGTACCACCATCAAAAGTGGAGAAACCCCGATCACGATCATCGGAGTGCTGCCCGCCGGCAAGGAATTTCCGGCCGGCACCGATGCCTGGTATCCGCGCGAGCCGTTCGGCGAAAGCACCAGCTATACGGCGCACAACTGGAACGTCATCGCGCGCGTGAAAGATGGCGTGACGACCGAGGCCGCGACACGCGACGTTTCCATGGTGCTGCGCCGCCTGCACGCGGCAGTCGGCGACGCGACGTGGACGCTGGACGGCACGGCGATTCCGCTGCGCGATCAGATCATCGGCAGCGTCAAAGTCCTGCTCCTGCTCATCCTTGGCGCGTCCGCCGTGCTGCTGCTCATCGCGTGCGCGAACGTTGCCAACCTGCTCATCGCGCGCATGGCGGTGCGCGAGAGTGAAATTGCCGTGCGCGTCGCCATCGGCGCCGGGCGAGGGCGCATTGCCCAGCAGCTGCTCATCGAGACGTCGCTGCTCGCCGCGGTGGGATGCCTGGGTGGCATTGTAATCGCGGCCGCCGGAATGAAGATGCTGCTCGTGCTGCGTCCGGCGCTGATTCCGCGCGTGGGAGAGTTGTCGCTCGATTGGCGCGTGCTCGCGTTCGCCGTCGTGATTTCGGCGGCCACGGCCGTTGCGTTAGCACTCGTTGCCGCGTGGCGCGGCACCGCCGGCGATCTGCGCGCCGCGCTGTCACAATCGCAACGCACACAAGGCGGCGGTGGCGCGAGCTATCGCGTGCGCGGCTCGCTGGTCGTCGTGCAGCTCGCGATGACGGTGGTGCTGCTCATCGGCGCCGGCCTGCTCGCGCGGAGCTTCGTGGGACTCATGAGCATCGACCCGGGATTCCGCACGCACGGCATGGTGGTGGCCGCCACCGTCTTCGATGAGCCGCGCGACACGAATTACATCGGCCGCCGCTCCGTGTACTATCGGCAGCTCGCCGAGCGCGCGCTCGCCATTCCGGGCGTGACGAGCGTCGGCATCTCCGATGCGCCGCCGTTCTCGAACGGCAGCAGCAACGGCGAATTCCTGGTGCTCGACAACGCGGGCATCAAGCTCGCGCCGAGCGCCCTCGAGGGGATGTTCAACGACAAGACGCGCGCCGGCTATGCGACCTATCGCACGGCCACCGGCGGCTACTTCAAGGCGATGGGAATCCCGGTGCGCTCGGGCCGCGTCTTCGATGCCACCGACCGCGCGGGCGGGCCGGAAGTCGCCGTGATCAACGCGGCGCTGGCGCACAAGCGGTGGCCTAACGGAGATGCCATCGGCAAAGTGATCGAATTCGGCAACATCGACGGCGACCTGACGCCGATGACGATCGTCGGCATCGTCGGCGATACGCGCGAGCAGGACCTGGCGGCCGACCCCCTGCCCGCGGTGTACGTGGACTTCGATCAGCGTCCCGGCAACAGCAACGAGATGTTCGTGATCATGGCGGCGAGCAACGAAGCCGGGACCATCGCCGCGGCGCGGCGCGCGTTCCCGCAGGTGCGCGCCGATGTGCCGATGCGGTTTCTCACCGTCGAGGACATCATCGGCCGGTCCGTGGACAGCCAGCGCTTCATGCTGCTCCTCGTGGGCATCTTCGGGGCGGTCGCGCTGCTGCTGGCAACGCTGGGTGTTTACAGCGTGATCTCGTATCTCGTCGCCCAACGGGGGCGCGAGATCAGCATTCGCGTCGCGTTGGGCGCCTCGTCGCCGCAGATCGTGCATCTGGTGCTGAAGCAGGGGGTGACGTTGTCGCTGGCCGGCGCGATCATCGGCGGTGTGGCGGCACTGGCGGCCACGCGCGTCCTCAAGCGGCTGCTCTATCAGGTGAGCCCCACCGATCCGATCGCGTTCGCGACGGTGCTCGTGGTGCTCTGCGGCGTGGCGCTCGTGGCGAGCTACGTTCCGGCGCGCCGCGCCGCGGCGTTCGAACCGATGGACGTGTTGCGCGGCGGCT
>DAHUXU010000060.1 GCA_027307005.1 Gemmatimonadota bacterium | reverse complement strand
CGAGCAGCACGACGTCGGGCGGCGCGGCGACGGGCGCGGGCCTCGCGCCGGCCTCGATCGATGCCGTGTTAGGCGTGGTGAAGGCGTACACGACGCGGGTCGGCAACGGTCCGCTGCCGACGGAGCTCGAGGAGCCGTTGGGCGCGGTGGTCCGCAAGTTAGGCAATGAGTTCGGCGCGACCACGGGCCGCCCGCGGCGCTGCGGCTGGTTCGATGCCGTCGTCGTGCGCTACGCGGCGCGGGTGAACGGTCTCACGGGGCTGGCGGTGACCAAGCTCGACGTGCTCGACACGCTGGACCGCATCGGTCTCTGCACGGCGTATGAAGACGACGGCGACGTGTACGACGAGTTCCCCGGCGACCTGGTGCTGCTCGAGCGCGTGACGCCGCGGTACGAGTGGTTCGAGGGCTGGAAGAGCAGCACGGCGGGGGCACGTCGCGTCGAGGATTTGCCGGCGGCGGCGCGCCGGTATCTGGACCGCATCCGCGAGCTGGCGGACACGCCGATCGCGTACGTGAGCGTGGGGACGCGCCGCGACCAGATCATCGGCGTCGCGTGACCGGAGCAACGGACGTGGCAGAGCGGCTCGATGCAGTCATCATCGGCGCCGGGCCGTGCGGGCTCGCGGCGGGCATCGCGCTCAAGCGGGCGGGGCTGCGCGCGGTGATCATCGACCGGTCGTGCGTCGTGAGCGGGGTGGCGAGCTATCCCACGTACATCACGTTTTTCTCGACGCCCGATCGGTTGTCGATTGGCGGGGTGCCGTTCATCGTCGCCACCGAGAAGCCGACGCGCCGCGATGCGCTCGCCTACTATCGCGCCGTGACGACGATGTTCGACCTCG
Source organism: Gemmatimonadota bacterium (assembly GCA_027307005.1). Lineage (GTDB taxonomy): Bacteria > Gemmatimonadota > Gemmatimonadetes > Gemmatimonadales > Gemmatimonadaceae > JADGGM01. Next base: position 3,843 of record DAHUXU010000060.1, on the reverse strand, counting down.
ACGTCAGGCAGTACGAGAACGTCGAGCGCATCCGGCGCTGCGACGATGCGTTCGCGATCGAATCGCGGACGCGCCACGGCGTGCGCCGGGAGACGCGAGCGCGCGCCGTCGTGATCGCGACCGGCTACTTCGGCCATCCCAATCGCCTCGACGTGCCGGGCGAGGATCTGCCGCACGTCACGCACCTCTTCACCGAGGGCCATTGGGCGTTCCGTCAGGACGTCGTCGTGGTCGGCGGCGGCAACTCGGCGGTGGAAGCGGCGCTCGACCTCTATCGGTCCGGCGCCCGCGCGACGATCGTGCACTTCCTGCCGCAGCTGGACCACAACATCAAGCCGTGGGTTCTGCCGGACATCACGAACCGCATCAAGGACGGCAGCATCGGCGCGCGGTTCTCGTCTCGCGTACGCGCGATCACGCCCGAGCACGTGGAGCTCGACACGCCCGACGGCGTGGACCGCGTGCGCGCCGACCACGTGTACCTCATGGTGGGCTATCAGCCCAACGCAGAGCTGCTGGTGCAGCTCGAGGTGCCGATCGACGCCAGGACCGGCATCCCGGCGCACGATCCGGCCACCATGGAGACGGCCGTGCCCGGCGTGTTCATCGCCGGGGTGATCGCCTCCGGCAACGACGCCAACAAGACGTTCATCGAGAACGGCCGCTTCCACGGCGATCTGATCGCGGGCCGCCTGGCGGAGATGCCGTGAATCCGCCCGCTCCCGTCCCGACGCTCATGCCTAACGAAAAACATCCCGACGTGATGGATCGCCTCGTGTCGCTGTGCAAGCGGCGCGGGTTCATCTTCCAGTCGTCCGAGATCTACGGCGGCACCGGCTCGGTGTGGGACTACGGACCGTTAGGCGTCGAGCTCAAGAAGAACATCAAGGACCGCTGGTGGCACGCCATGGTCCGCGCCCGCGACGACATCGAGGGACTCGACGCCGCGATCCTGATGCACCCGCGCGTCTGGGAAGCCAGCGGCCACGTGGCCGGCTTCGTCGACCCGCTCGTCGACTGCCGCAACTGCAAGAAGCGCTTCCGCGCCGACGACCCGCGCATCAAGGGCGAACCCGGCACACCGGATGCCCAGTGCCCGTCGTGCGGCATGAAGGGCACGCTCAGCGCACCGCGCCAGTTCAATCTGATGTTCAAGACGTACATGGGGCCGGTCGAAGACACGGCATCCATCGTGTACCTGCGGCCGGAAACCGCGCAGGGCATCTACGTCAACTTCGTCAACGTGCAGCAATCGACGCGGCAGAAGATCCCGTTCGGCATCGCGCAGATCGGCAAGGCGTTTCGCAACGAGATCACGCCCGGGAATTTCATTTTCCGGACGCGCGAGTTCGAGCAGATGGAGATGCAGTTCTTCGTCGAGCCGGGCACGGACATGACGTGGTTCGAGTACTGGAAGGAGCAGCGGATGCAGTGGCACCTTTCGTTAGGCCTCGACCGGACGCGGCTCCAGTTCCATCAGCACACGGCGGAGGAGCTCGCGCAGTACGCGCGCGCGGCCTTCGACGTCCAGTTCGATTTCGGCGGTACGTTGGGCTTCCAGGAGATCGAAGGCGTCCACAACCGCGGCGACTTCGACCTCACCCGGCACGCCGAGTATTCTGGCAAGAAGCTCGAGTACGTGGACCAGCCCAACAACCGGCGCTTCACGCCCTACGTCGTCGAAACGTCGGTCGGCGCCGATCGCACGACGCTGGCCGTGCTCGTCAACGGCTACCGCGAGGAGTCGGTCCCCGGCGAATCGGAAGGACGCACCGTGCTCGCCATCCATCCGTCGCTGGCGCCGGTCAAGGCCGGAATCTTCCCGTTAGTCAAAAAGGATGGGATGCCCGAGATGGCGGCGCGTATCGCCGCGGACCTGCGCCCGTGGTTCCCGGTGTTCTACGATGAGGCGGGCGCCATCGGGCGCCGCTATCGTCGCCAGGATGAAGTCGGTACGCCGTTCTGCATTACGGTGGACGGCCAGTCCACGAGCGACAACACCGTCACCATCCGCGACCGCGATACGCTGGTGCAGGATCGGGTGAGCGCGGACCAGCTGCGCTCGGTGCTCGAGGAGCGGCTGGCGCGATGACCACCCCCACACTGGACGGACTGCGCCGCGAGGGCGAGACGTTCATGGAGTCGTTGTCGCGCGAGTACTATCGCGCGCAGGCGGGCCTCCAGCCCGAGGCGCACTTCCAGGCGATCTACGCGCGGCACGCGGCGCTCACGAGCGAGGATGCGCTCGATCTCACCCGCGAGACGTTTCGCGGCACGACGCCCGGCACCGAGGATCGCCGCTCCGCGCGCCTGATGCTCGATTGGGTGGCCGAGACGCGCGTCTCTCGCGCGCTCGCCGAGTTGGACGAACGCGAGATTGCGTGGGAGACCAACGCCGTCGCGACGTTGGACGATGGCACGCGCGTGCCGTACCAACGGATCGCGATCGACATCGCCAACGCGACCGATCGGCGCGACCGGCTGGCGCTGGAGAAGGCGCGGGCGCGACTCGTGGCGGCCGAGCTCGCGCCGCTGAAGCGGGAACGGTTCCAGCGCGAGCGCGACCTGGTCGAGGCGTTAGGCATCGGACCCACCTACAACGCCACGTTCGCCGAGATCAGCGGCATCGACCTGTCGGTGCTGGCGGCGCAGTGCGAGGGGTTCCTGCACGAGACGCAGGCCATGTGGGACGACATCTTTCGCGAAGGCGTGCGCGACAAGTTAGGCATCGACCCGCGCGAGGCCACGCGCGCCGACGCCCTCGCGCTGCTGCGCGCGCGCGAGTTCGACGGCGCGTTTCCCGCCGCCGCGCTCGAGGACGTCGTCAAGCGCCAGATGGCCGAAATGGGACTCGACGCCACCGCCCACGGCCACATCATCGTCGACGCGGCCGAACGCGACGGAAAGCGCTCGCGCGCGTTCTGCTCGCCCGTGCGCGTCCCGTCCGAGGTGTATCTGGTGCTGCGGCCGCACGGCGGCCAGACCGATTATCGCACCTTCCTGCACGAGCTCGGCCACGCCCTGCACTTCGGGTACACGCGGCCCGACTACCCGTTCGAGTTCCGCTGGTTAGGAGACAACTCGGTGACCGAGTCGTACGCGATGCTCTGCGATCACCTGCTGCACGATCCGGGGTGGCTGCGCCGCTACACGGAGCTGAGCAAGGCCGACGTATGCCCGTTCCTCCGCGCGGCCGGCTTCGAGGAGCTGCAGTTCCTGCGCCGATATTGCTCGAAGCTGCTGTACGAAGTGGCGCTGTACGGCGGCGAAGTCCCGTGGGATGCGCTGCCGGATCTCTACGTCGAGACGCTGGGCCGCGGCACGTCGTTCCGCTACGACACGGCCGACGCCTTCGTCGATGTCGACCCGCGCTTCTACGCCGCGCGCTATCTGCGCGCCTGGCAGCTTCAGGCGCTCCTAACGGAAAGGCTCCGCGACCGCTTCGACGCCGACTGGTATCGCAACCCTCGCACGGGGCCGTGGATCGCGACCGAGCTCTTCGCCGAAGGGCAGCGCGAGCTGGCCGACGAGCTGGCGAAGCGCGTCGCCGGCCGGCCGCTCACGTTCGAACCGCTCGTGCGGGCGACCGAGGCGCTGGTGAGCGCGTCGTGAGCGTCGCGCTCGTCACCGGTGCCTCGCGTGGCATCGGCCGCGCGATCGCCGAACGATTGGCCGAGCGCTACGAGATCATCGCCGTCGCGCGCTCGGCGAACGCGCTCGGCGACGTGGCGCGCGGCATCCAATCGCGGGGGGGACGGTGTCGCACGATCGCGCTCGACGTGTCCGACCATACGGCGGTATCGTCGGCGCTCGCCGCCCTCGAGGTGGATGTGCTGGTGAACA
>DAHUXU010000052.1 GCA_027307005.1 Gemmatimonadota bacterium | reverse complement strand
GCCGCCGTGCTGCGCAAGGACGATCCCACGCCGTTTGCACCGGAGAGCGATGACGAGGCGGCGGCGCGCGCGGCCACGCTCGACACCGCGCGCGTGCCGCGACCGGCGTCGGCCACCGAGCGTCGCACACGAAACGCTCCTGCGGACACGACCGCGGCGAGCGACACGAGCCGGCGCACGGGGGCCAAGCGCGACAGCGCCGTTGTGGTGCGCGTGGATCTCGATGGAATCGGCCAGCGCATTGTCGCCGTGCCGATGCCCTCGCGTCCCTACGTCGGGCTGCTCGCCGGACCCGCAGGCGTGTTCTTCGCCGTCGAGCGCGCACCCAATCCCGATCAGCCGGGCACGTCGCTCCAGCGCTTCGACCTCAAGAAGCGGAAGGAGGAGCCCTTCGTACGCGGCGTGTTCCACGCCACCACTTCGCGCGACGGCAAGAAGCTGCTCTACCAGCAGGGACCCAACTGGTTCCTCGTCGGCACCGACAAACCGCCAAAGCCGGACGAGCCTCATCTCACGTTCGCGCTCCGCATGCAGCTCGATCCGGCGCGCGAGTGGGCGCAGATCTTCGAGGAGGCGTGGCGCATCGAGCGCGACTTCTTCTACGCGCCCAACCTGCACGGGGCCGATTGGAACGCCGTGCATGCGCGCTACGCGCCGCTCGTTCCGTACGTGAAAAGTCGGGAGGACCTGCGCTACCTGCTCGATCAGTTGGGCGGGGAGCTGAGCGTGGGACACAGCTTCACTGGTGGCGGCGACTACCCCGAAGTCGACAGCACACGCGCGGGACTTCTCGGCGCCGATCTGGTGCAGGCGAACGGGCGGTGGCGTCTCGCGCATATTCTCACCGCGGAGAGCTGGAACCCCGATCTGAATGCACCGCTCGCTGCGCCCGGCGTGAAGGCCGCCGATGGCGACTACGTGCTCGCGGTCAACGGCCGAGAGCTCACCGCCGCCGACGACCCCTGGCGCGCGCTCGATGGCACTGGCGGCGTGCAAACCGTGCTCCGTCTCAACCGCAAGCCGTCGCTCGACGGCTCGTGGACGGTGACCGTCGTGCCGCTGCGGAGCGAGAACGCGCTGCGTCAACGCGCATGGGTGGAGCACAACCGCCGGCTCGTCGACTCGCTGTCTAACGGGCGACTGGCCTACGTGTGGGTGCCCAACACTGCCGGCGCCGGCTTCGTCTCCTTCAACCGCTACTTCTTCTCGCAGCAGGACAAGGAGGGCGCGGTGATCGACGAGCGCTTCAACAGTGGCGGCGCGCTCGACGACTACATGGTGGATCTCATGAGCCGCAAGCTCATCGGCGGGATCACCAACGATGCCGCGGGGGGCGTCGAATACCGCCTGCCGGTGGCCGGCATACTCGGCCCCAAGGTGTTGCTCATCAACGAGCGCGCGGGCTCGGGCGGCGACTACTTCCCGTGGGCGTTCCGCCAGCACCACATCGGTCCTGAGATCGGCGAGCGCACCTGGGGCGGGCTGGTTGCCGCGTGCGTCCCGTATGGACTGGTGGACGGCGGCTACATCACCTCGCCGTGCAGCGCGGTCTTTTCCGATGGACACTGGGTGGCGGAGAATGAGGGCGTGCCGCCGGACATTCCGGTGTACTACGACGCGCGTTCGTGGGCCGCGGGACGCGATCCGCAGCTGGAGCGCGGTGTGTCCGAAGCGATGACGCTGCTCGCCACGCAAGGCGTCACGCTGCCAAAGCATCCGCCGTTCCCGGTCAAGGCGAGGCGGCCCTGATCGTCTCCACCGATGAGCGGCCGGGCAAGACCGAATGCATCTATCAGCCGACGGGAGGCGTCAGCCCCTATGTCGAGTTTTCGGTCGAGTGGGGCGAAGGCGAAGATGCGATGAACGCTGCGGGGGCGATGGCAAAAAAGGAGCCGGGGATCGACAATCCCTACGCCGGCGTCGGCGACCAAGCGGTAGCGGTGGGGACGTCGCTGATGATCCGCAGCGGCAAGGACCTGGTCACGATCACCTTCTCGGGCGTGGACCATGCGCCGGCGAAGGCGAAGAAGATCTTCGACCTCTGGGCGCATTCGGCGAGCTATGTCGTCGGCATCGGCGGCGGCTTCGCCCTCGTCGTATGGACATGGCGGGCTCGCGCCCGCTGCGAGCTCGACGCGCCTAACTAACGAGCTGTCAAGCGAGTTATTGAACGGTGGCGGCTCCGACGCCACGCTTATTGATCGCTTGCCGGTTGTGTCGGGCGTTAGGCGGGGGGAGCGGGATTCACCGTTAGGCGAGTCATGGCCGACATGTCGTTCATCGGCGCCGGGCCCCACGTGCAAGAAGAGCGCTGGTTGGGACTCCGAAGCACTCGTGCCGAGCGCACCGCGTGACATCCATCGGCACTCGGTGCAAATTCATTCCGCTCCTCCAATCACCGATGACCGACATGCCTCCCCGGATGAAATCGCCATCTGGCAGCGGCGCCTGGCCAGCCAGGCAAACAATCGAGCCTGGACGCTGGCCGAGTCGTTGGCACGCACGCCGGAGGAGGACGAAGAAATGCTGCAGGCTGCTCATCGTTCTGTTCGTTGCCAACCGGACGCGCGCCGGCGAGGGGCGCCGAGGGGTCGGCGCCTAACACGCGGACGAGCGTGAATCAGCGTCCGTGTCGGAGCACCGAGTCTACATTCGACCTCAGACACGCCACTGCGCCATGCCCACCCGGCTCGATGTCTTCTTCGCGGTGCTCTTTTCGATCGTCGTCGTCGCCATCGGCGTCGCCTACTTCGATCGGCGGCTCAAGCGTCAACTGGCCGCGGGCGTGCCCAACGCGCGGCGCAACTGGTATCGCGGTACGATCATCGGAGAATGGGTCCTCGCCGCTGCGGCCGTCGCGCTCTGGTCGAGGGAAGGCCGCCCGTGGCACGCACTCGGTCTCGAGCCACCCTCGGACTGGCGCTTGTACGTCGGCGTTGCCCTCGCCACCGCTGTCGCCGCGATGTTGCTGCGGCAAAACGTCAAGATCCGCGCTCTCCCGCCTGACCGCCTCCAGCGACTGGTTCCGAAATTCAACGACGTGGAGTTCATCATTCCACGCTCCCCAGATGAGTATCAGTGGTTCCAGGCGGTGTCGTGGACGGCTGGCGTGTGTGAAGAGTTGCTCTACCGCGGGTTTCTCACCTGGGTCGTCGCCGCATACGTCGGTATGGCGCCGGCAGTCGTGATTGTTTCGATCGCGTTCGGTTTGGGACATGCCTACCAGGGGCCGCGAGGGGTCGCGAAGACCGGCCTGGTCGGTCTCGTTCTGGCATGCATCGTCCTCCTCAGCGGCTGGCTGGTTCCGGCGATGATCATCCATGGACTGATCGACAGCGCCAGTGGCGTCGCGGGATTCGCGGTGCTCGGCAAGAAGGTGGCCGTCTAGCGCCGGATCGAAAATCACCGATCTTGTCACGGGCGTGACGAACGCGTGCGAAGGCGCGGCGTTCACATCGCGAAATTGCTCGCGATCTCCAACGCGGGAGTGCGTCGGTTGACGGACATTCGAGGACAGCTGCAAGCGGTGCTCGAGGGCTATTCGATCCAGCGCGAGCTCGCGGGCGGCGGGATGTCGCGCGTGTTCCTGGCCCGCGACGACACCCTCGGCCGCGATGTCGTCATCAAGGTCATCGCGCAGGAAGGGGAAGGGCTCAGCGCGGATCGTTTCGCGCGCGAAGTGAAAGTGGCCGCGCGATTGCAGCAAGCCAACATCGTGCCCGTCTTGTCGGCCGGGATGGCCGACGGCCTGCCGTACTACACGATGCCGTTCGTGCGCGGCGAGTCGCTGCGCGCGCGCCTAACGAACGGCTCCGCGCCGGCGGTCGGCGAAGCGGT
>DAHUXU010000049.1 GCA_027307005.1 Gemmatimonadota bacterium | reverse complement strand
AATGGTACGAGCCGTCGAAGCATTCCACCTTGAAGTCGACCATCGGATAACCGGCGAGCACCCCGCGGGCGGCAGCCTCCTGGATGCCCTTGTCGACAGCCGGGATGAATTTGGACGGAATGGCGCCGCCGACGATCTGGTCATCGAACACGTAGCCTTCGCCGCGCGGCAGCGGCATGAGACGCACCCAGCAGTCTCCGAATTGGCCGCGCCCGCCAGTCTGCTTCTTGTGCCGCCCCTGCCCTTCGCCTTTCCCCTTGAGCGTCTCGCGATATGCGATGCGCGGCTTGGTAAGCTCGGCGGTGACGCCGAACTTCCGTTTGAGCTTCGCCATGGACACTTCGAGGTGGCGTTCGCCCACGCCGGAGACGATCGTCTCGTGCGTCTCCGGATCGTAGTGGGTCGCGAAGGTCGGGTCTTCATCGTGCAGGCGATGGAGACCCTGCTGCACCTTCTCTTCATCGCCGCGCGTGCTCGCGTGCACGGCGAACGTGACTAACGGTTCGGGAATCCGGATGTCCGGCAAACGGATCGGCTGCTCGCGCGTCGACAAGGTGTCGTTCGTGTGCGTGTTCTTGAGCTTGGCCACGCACCCGATGTCTCCGGCGTGCAGACGCGGCACCTCCGTCCTGTCCTTGCCCTGCGAGACGCTCAGGTGTCCGAGCTTCTCCGAGATGTTGCGGCTCGCGTTGTAGACTTCCTGGCCGTTCGTGACCATCCCCGAGAAGATGCGGAAAAACGACACATCGCCCACATGCGGCTCGGTGAGCGTCTTGAACACGGTTGCCGTGAAGGGCTGGTCGTCGCGGGCGTGAATCTCCATCGTGCGATCGCCCACCGCGCCAGTGAACGCGTGCAGCTCTTCCATCTCGTAGGCCGACGGCATGAGCTCGACGACTTTCGTGAGCAGTGCGCGCGTTCCGTAGGTCAGCTCGGCGGACACGCAGAACAGGGGGAACAGCTCGCCCTGTTTCATCCCTTCCTTCATCGCAGCGATCGCTTCGTCGCGTGTGATCTCCGTGCCCTCGAGATACCGCTCGAGCATCGAGTCGTCCGTGGCCGCGATCGTCTCGATCAAATCCTGGTAATAGCGGTCGAACTGGGCGCGATGGTCTTCCGGCACGTCCACCTCGTCGTATTCGCCGGACTTCGTGCCCTTTTTGTAGCCGTGCAGCTTGCGCGAGAACAGGTTGATGATGCCGTTGAAGCCCGGCCCTTCGCCAACCGGGATCTCGACTGGAATCACCTTGTTCGTTAGGCGCGTCTTGATCGAGTCGTACACGCGGTCGAAGCTGGCGTTCTCTTTGTCGAGCAGCGAGACGACGAACAAGATCGGATCTTTGCGTTGAACCGCCTCACGGAACATTTTTTCCGTGCCGACCTCGACGCCTGCCGTTGCGCTCACCACTACCAGCGCGCCGTCCGCTGCGGCAAGCGCGGAGATCGCGTCGCCGTGAAAGTCCAGGTAACCCGGCGCATCGATCAGGTTGATCTTGGCGTCCATCCACTCGGCATACGCGCAGCCCAGATTGATCGAATATTTCCGCTCGATCTCTTCGGGCGCGAAATCCGTGAGCGCCGTACCATCCCGCACCGATCCGTGGCGCTTGCTGGATCCGGAAACAAAAGCGAGCGCGTCGACCAACGTGGTCTTCCCGCTCGCTCCGTGCCCAACGACCGCCACATTGCGGATCTCCGAGCTGCTGTACTCCCGCATGGTAGGCTCCCTCCGCTGTCGGTCTCCTCACCGCACCGGCGACGCCGGCCACGGCCATGGTCCTGCGCGCCGGGGTCACCCGGTCGCGATCCCTCCTCTTCGCTATGCTAGCCCACGGCCCGGGGGCGGAGCAAGGGAGCCCGACGTTTACTAGAGGTACAGTTTGGTCCGGTACCGCGCTGAGACTCGTTGTCGCGACCCGAGTAGTGTGAAGCATCCCCCTCGGCGCGCGGGTGGTGGGCTTCCTCGCTTTGACGATACGGACTGAACGGATGACGGCACGGAGAACGGCACGGACCGCTCGGATGGAGCCGGCGCCGAGCAGCCGAGCGATCCGTGCCGTTCTCCGTGCTGTTCTCCGTTCAATCCGCTCTCAGGAAACCCACCACCTCGCATCTGCTCCGGCACTGCCGCACGTCGGCGACGTTGCTAGAGAACCCCAATGCGAGGGGCCCGACTGAGAAGGGCGCGGAGCTCGTCGACGGTCGCGTCGACCAGGTGGAAGTCGGCTGGAGAGGCGATGGCGCGCGGCGACTCTCGGGAGTTCCCGATGCAGGTGAACTGCACCGCCTCGCCGCCCTGCGGCGTGAAGGTGCGGCCGGCGCTCCAGAGCCGGCCGTCATCATCCTCGAAGAGACGCTCGACCCCGGACGAACGGCGGGCGGGCCGGCGCCCCGATGAACTCGTCATGGTTCGCCTCCAGCCCTACCCTGCCGCGTGCGACGCGTCTCGTCAAGGGAATCGGAGCTCAGGCCGCGATCCATCCCGAAAATACGACGGGGTCGTCCAAGCACTGGACGACCCCGCGCCGCACACGGCGGCACTATGGTCTGACGGAAAACGGTGCGTTAGTCGCCCTCGTACTCGTAGGTTAGTCCATCCGACTCGCGGAACACATCGAGCATCTCGTCGATCTTGTTCAGCGCGCCTCGCGCCGGCTCGGCGACCGGTTCGAGCGTAATACTGATCGCGCGCCAGGCTCCTTCCGGCCAGTCCGGCATGGACAGTCCGGCGACGAGACGCTGCAGCGCCGATCCGCATTGCCCCAGCACCTGGTGCGCAATGCCACGCAGCACGTCGAGCGGAATGTTCAGGTCTCGCGTGACGAGCTCGCCGGTCGTCTCATCGCGCCATGCTGTGTCTCCCACAGCACCACGCTCGGGCCACACCCCGAGGTGGCGGAACGCTCCCGAATCATCGTCTGTCGTCCGACGACTCTCCATCGCCGCCGCGATTGCGAGCGCAAGCGATTCCGTGCGCGGGGTGCCATACAGTGTCACCACGTCGCGCTGCCGGCGCTCTGGCGTCATTTGCGCCGGCACTGAATCCACTCGCGCCAACACGGCCGTCGAGTCGGAGCATTCCTCGAGCATCACGAGGAAGTCCATCGTCCCTCCAGTGAGCGCGAGACTCGGAGTGGATGCGCCAACGCACCGATGCACCCGCATCTCGACTACTCGGTACCTATGGTAAAGCAAGAGCGGGGCCGTTCCTCAGACGACCCTTGTCTTACGATCCAACACAGTGCGCGTACGAAAGTTCCGAGGGAGAAACGCACTCTCACGTAACGTGCACCCAACGATCCTTGTTTCGATCGAGCGACATCGGTGTTGCGGATCGCGACGGATGCGGCGGAACGCGACGCAAACTCGGCGACTTGTCCCGCTCGGTGATGTGCGGCACGTCACACGCGCGCGGCCAGAAGAATAGTCGACGCACCTCGCCGTTCAAGCTTGGCTTTGGGTTGGCACGAAGCTATATGTAAGCACTATGGCCGAGCACACGGATGGAGCTCCGTCGGTTCTCGTCGTCGAAGACGATCGCGACCTGCTATCGGTTCTCCAACGCATCCTGAGTGGCGAAGGATTCCAGGTTCGGAGCGCTCAAGACGGCGAAGCCGGGTTGCTCGACGCCCTGGACCACTCGCCGGACCTGGCGATTCTCGACATCGGGCTCCCTCGGAAGAACGGCGTCGAGGTTGCGCGCGAGCTGAGGGCGAGAGGTTTCCGCGCTCCTATACTCATGCTCACCGCGCGGACATCGGTCTCCGACAAAGTGAGCGGTTTGGACGCCGGCGCCGACGACTATTTGCCCAAACCGTTCGAGTTCGCCGAGCTCCTCGCTCGCGTCAAAGCGCTGCTGCGCCGTTCGAGCCTCACGGCGGGAAGCGCGGTCATGCGCGTGCGAGATCTGTCGCTCGACCCGATTTCACGTCGCGTCGAGCGCGGCGGCAAGGAGATCGAGCTCACGCAGAAGGAGTACGCGCTCCTCGAGTACCTCATGCGCAACATGGGCCGCACGGTCTCGCGCCAGATGATCAGCGAACACGTATGGCGTCAGCAGGTCGACCCGCTGACCAACGTCGTCGACGTCTACATCAACTACCTGCGAAAGAAGCTCGAAGAGGATCGCGAGCACCCACTCATCCATACCGTTCGTGGGTCCGGCTACGTGCTGCGCGATGACTCCGCGCCCGGCCCGACGACAGGAGCAGCGACGCTCATCGGATGATGGAATGGACGTCGCGGTACGAGACCGCGCTCACCTTCGAGCAATACGTAGCGACCGCGCAGAAAAACCAGGATCTCTGGCGGGATGTCTACCGGCTGGCCACCGTCGAGCCGGGCATCATCGACCGCATCAACGCCATCCGCTGCCGCCGGCACCTGTTGATCCTGGTCGAAGACTGGTGCGGCGACGCGGTCAACGTCGTCCCGCCGATCGTCCGCCTGGCGGAACGCGCCGAGCGACTGGATGTTCGGTTGTTAGGCCGCGACGCCAATCCCGACATCATGAACGCCCACCTGACCAACGGCTCGCACTCGATTCCCGTGGTGATCGTCCTCGACGAACAGCTCGTCGAGTGCGGCTGGTGGGGGCCGCGCCCAACGGAGCTCCAGCGGTGGGTGATCGACGTCGGACTCGCGATGCCGTCGGCGGAGCGCTACCGGCACATCCGCGCCTGGTACGCGCGCGATCACGCCGGCACGACGCTGGATGAAGTGGTGGCGCTCATCGAGCAATGCACCACGACGTCGATCATCTCATGACGCTGCCGCCTCGAGGCTGACCACGAGCGATTTGGACGCCGGCTGGTTGCTCTTGTCCGCAACGCTCCTGATCGGCACCAGCACGTTGGTCTCAGGGAAATACGCGGCCGCACACCGCAACGGAATCTGGTACGGCACGACCTTGAAGCGCGCTGCCCGGCGCGTCTCCGACTCGAAGTGGCTCACGATGTCGACCCACTGGTCGCGCTCGAGACCCAACCGGTCCATGTCTGCCTGATTGAGAAACACGACGCGCCGGCCGTTCGAGATGCCGCGATACCGATCGTTCTCCGCATACACCGTCGTGTTGAACTGATCGTGGCTGCGGATGGTCATCAGCAACAGCTGGTCGGGCGCGAGATCGTGGTGCGGAATCGGGTGCACCGTGAATCCGGCACGCCGCGACGGCGTGTTGAACTTCCCCTGGTACGGCGCGTTCGGCAGATAGAAGCCGCCCGGCTGGCGCACGCGGGTATTGTATTGCGTGAAGCCCGGCACGACGTGCTCGATGTGCTCGCGAATCCGGTCGTAGTTGTCGGTCAGGGCCTCCCAATCGACCGTCGTGCGGTCGCCTAACGCCGCCTTGGCCATGCCGGCGATGATCGCCGGCTCGCTCAACAGATACTCCGACGCCGGCTCGAGCACGCCGCGCGACATGTGGACCACGCCGGTCGTGTCTTCCACCGTCACGAACTGCGGACCATCGCGACGAATGTCGATCTCCGTGCGGCCCAAACAAGGGAGAATGAGTGCCTGCTCGCCCGTCACCAGGTGGCCGCGATTGAGCTTCGTCGAAATCTGCACGGTGAGCGCGCAGCGCTGAATTGCTTCCGACGTGTAGTTCGTGTCGGGCGTCGCCGCGAGGAAGTTGCCGCCGAGACCGACGAACACCTTGACCTGGCCCTGGTGCATCGCCTCGATCGCACAGACGGTGTCGAATCCCTGCTTCTCCGGCGGTCGGAAATGGAACTCGTTCGTCAGGCAGGCCAGATACTCGGGACTCATCTTCTCCCAGATCCCCACCGTGCGATCGCCCTGCACGTTGCTGTGACCGCGAATTGGAGCAACACCGGCGCCTCGCCGGCCGATGTTGCCGCGCAGCAGCGCGAAGTTCACGATCGTTTGCACGTTGGCGACGCCGTTCTTGTGCTGGGTGATGCCCATCGCCCAGGAACAGATCATACGCTCCGACGAAATCGCGACGTCGGCCGCCTGACGGATCATCTCGCGCGAGACACCGCTCTCCTCAACGATCCGATCCCACGACTCGCTGCGAATGTTGGCCGCAAACGCCTCGAAGCCTTCGGTATGGTGTTCGATGAAGTCGTGCGCGAGAACGCCGCCGCCGGTGCGCTCGTCCGCTTCCAGCATTTCCTTCATGATTCCTTTCAGCACCGCGACATCGCCGTTGATGCGCACGGGGACGAAGAGACACGCCAAGTGCGTCCCCTTACCGAGCAGATCGAGCGGCTTCTGGGGATTCTCGAAGCGCATGAGGCCGGACTCCATGAGCGGATTGATGCTCACGATCCGGCATCCGTTCTGCACGGCCTTCTGCAGCTCGGTCAGCATGCGCGGGTGGCAGGTGCCGGGATTCTGGCCGATGATGAAAATCGCGTCGGCGGCCGAGAAATCATCGATGCGAACGGTTGCCTTGCCGAATCCGATGACTTCCGTTAGGCCCGTGCCGCTCGACTCGTGGCACATGTTCGAGCAATCCGGCAGGTTGTTCGTGCCGAACTGGCGCGCAAACAACCCGTAGAGGAACGCCGCTTCGTTGCTCGCGCGTCCGGACGTGTAGAACACGGCTTCGTTAGGCGACGCGAGGGACCGCAGCTCGTTGCCGATGAGCGCGAAGGCGTCGCTCCAGCCGATCGGCACGTAGTGATCCGCCCCGCGCCGGCGGACCATCGGGTGCGTGATGCGGCCCAACGCGTCGAGCTCCACGTCGCGGCACGCGAGCAGGGACGAGATGCTGTGCTCCGCGAACAGCGCGGAGCTCAATCGCGCCTTCGTTGCTTCCGCCGCCACGGCCTTGGCGCCGTTCTCGCAAAACTCGGCGCGCTTGCGATGACCATCGGGATCGGGCCACGCACAGCTCGGACAGTCGAAGCCGTCCTTCTGATTCAATGCGAGCAGCGCGCGCGTCGCCCGGCGCGGGCCCATCTCCTTGACGCCGAAATGGAACGTCTCGTAGATGGATCGGATGCCGGCGGCCGTCGTATCGCGGCGCCCGTCGTGCGCGCCCTTCTTTTCTAACGGAGGCTCCGCACCGTCCACGCCGCGCGCCAGATGTGCGCCGAGGTCCGTCGGCTTGATGGTGTCGGCCTGATTCGGCGCGCTGTTTTCGTCGTGCTCGTGGCGATGCATGTCCCAGACCGGTGCGCAAGAACACTGCCTGACACGCCCCGAGCACGCACGGACTTCACAGCGCCCTGCTCATTGGTAGCCGGCAGCTTGCAGGCGGAACAGTTCCGAGTACGGGCCGCCTCGCGCAACGAGCTCGGCGTGCGAGCCCTCTTCAGCGATTTGACCGTGCTGAAAGACGATGATGCGATCCGCCATCCGCACCGTCGAAAAGCGATGGGAGATGAGCACCGCCATGCGACCCGCGACGAGCTCGGAGAATCGCACGAACACTTCGTACTCCGCGCGCGCGTCCAGCGCGGCCGTCGGCTC
>DAHUXU010000034.1 GCA_027307005.1 Gemmatimonadota bacterium | reverse complement strand
GATCTCGCGCCCGCGGGCCGCGCCGCGCACGAGCAGCAGATTGGCGACGTTCGCGCACGCGATCAGCAGCACCAGCACCGCCGCGCCGAGCAGCACGAGCAGCGGCGCGCGCGCGCCTAACGACAAGTCCTCGCTCAAGCGGAACAGGCTGGCCGTCCATCCCGCGATCTCGGGATTCTCGTGCGCGACCTGCACTTCGACGCTGTACAGATCCGCACGCGCGGCGTCGACCGTCACGCCGGGCTTGAGACGCGCGATCGCGCCGAACAGATGCTGCGCGTGGCGCTCGACCGCCGAATACGTCGTGAATTCGACCACCGTGATCACGTCGAGCGGCGCGCCGACGAATGCCGGTCCGAGCAGGTCCACACTCCGCGGCAGCACGCCGATCACCGTGCGCAGTCGTCCGTTGATCGAGAGCTGCGAGCCGAGCGCCGAGCGATGCCCGCCAAAGTGCCGCAGGTAGAAACCGTAACTGATCAGCACCGCATTGCTCGTCTCGCCTCGCGCGTCGTCCGGCCCGAAGGAGCGGCCGAGCATGGGGTGGACGCCCAACACGTCGAGAAACTTGGGCGTCACGACGAGCCACGTCGCGCTCTCAGGGCCGTCGCGTCCGGCAATGCTCGTTAGGCCGCCGGCGTAGAGCGCCATGTCGGTGAACGAGTGCGTGCGGGCCTTCCAATCGCGGAAATCCGGCAGCGAGACGCCGAACCGCAGCACGGTCTTGTCGGGATTCGTGTCCCACAGCGACACGATGCGCTCGCCGTGCGCGAACGGCAGCGGACGCAGAAGCACCGCGTCCACGACGCTGAAAATCGCCGTGTTCGCGCCGATGCCGAGTGCGATGGTGAGAACGACGATCGCCGTGAACACCCGATGGGCGCACGCCGACCGCCATGCCACGCGGACGTCCTGCGCGAGAAACTCAGTCCATTGACCAACGCGACGCGTGTGGCGCGGACCGGTACCGGCTTGCATGCACGCTCCTATCGGGCCGGTCACAACGTGCGTGACGGCCGGCGGATGTCAACCCGGTTTGACGGGACTCTTACGCGACGGAGGCAGTTTGATCCCGAGTCGCCGCAAGTCTCGCTCGGCGTCGCGCACCCAGGACGCGTTGGCGCGCGGGTTGGCAGGACTCGGGTGCAACACACCGCCGGTGACGACACCTTCGGGAATCACCCGGCGCACGCGCGATTCGGCGAAGCGGCCGAGGCCGGCCACCACGCGCGGCGAGAGCGCGTCGATGCAGCGCTCGAGTGCGCGGTCACAGGCGGCGAACAGGGCGCGCTGTTCCACCGCCGGCAGTTTGTCCGGTGTGCGATTGCGTCCGCTCGCTTCCACGAAGAGCAGCGGGCAGTAGTTCCAGACGAAGAACTGCTCGAAGAATCGCTCGGCCGTTCCGAACCGGGCGCGCGCCCAGCCCCAGAAGCGCCGGCCGCTCACCTCGCTGCGCGGACAGGCGAAGCCGGTCACGGGACGCCGCGGGTGCACGCGCGTCGGCTGCCTAACGGGCGCCTCGATGCCCAACCAATCCCGGACCATCGCGACTTCGCCGAACGGGACGCCCGTCTGTGCCATGCCGAACGGGCCCGGATTCATGCCGACGAGAATCACTTCGCGCGGCGCCGACGAACCGTAGCGCTCGAGATATTGGGCATGCGGGGCCCACGCGTACTCGAGCGGGTGATACACGAACGCCACCGGCGGCCCGAACTCGAGTCGAGCAGTGTCACGCCGCAGATCGCGTGCGATAGTGGAGAGCCTGGCCATATGCCATCTTGTAAGAGTGGCGCTTGTCGGCGTGGTGCGCCCGGCCTACCAGTTCGATTCCGGCCGCGACAGCGGTTCGCGGAATTTGCGCTCGTGCACCTGTTCGTGGGAGATCCGTGGTGCTGCGTGGGAAAGTGCTGTTCGCGTACGTGGTGGTTTGCATTCTGTGGGGTTCCACTTACATCGCGATTCGAATCGGCGATCGCACGCTGCCGCCGCTGCTCTTCGCGGGCGTGCGGTTCTTCATCGCCGGGGTGATCCTGTTCATTGGCGCGCGCGCGGCCGGCCAGTCGATGCCGGCGCGGTCGCGCGACTGGCGCGACCTCGCGATCGTCGGGCTGCTGCTGCTCTCCGGCAACACGTGCGTGGTGGTGGCCGAGCGATTCACGCCGGCGGGCGTCGCCAGCGTGTTCGTGGTGATGGCGGTGGTGTGGACGGCGGTATTCGAGACGCTGACGTCGCGCGGCGCGAGCGCCCTGCCGCGGCGCGTCGTCGCCGGGCTTGCGTTAGGCCTGTTGGGCACGATCGTGCTCGTGGGATTCACGCCCGCCGACCTCGCCCGCGCCGACTGGCGCGGCCCCGCCATCCTGACGCTGGGCACGCTGCTCTGGGCGGCCGGCGCCGTCTACTACAGCCGCAGCCATCCACAGGTGGGCACGTACCTCGGCGCGGCGGTCGAGATGCTCGTCGCAGGCGCCGTCATCACCGCGCTCGGCCTCGCGGTCGGCGAGGGGCCGAGCTTCCATCTCACGGCGTCCGGCGCCGGCGCGCTGGCCTATCTGATCGTATTCGGCTCATTGTTAGGCT
>DAHUXU010000376.1 GCA_027307005.1 Gemmatimonadota bacterium | reverse complement strand
TTGGTCCACATGATGAGACGCCGTGGCGACGGAAGTCCGGCATGGTACAGCTGACTGGCGAGTGCATCTCGCGTTAGACGAAAGTGGCGAGCCAACTCACCCACGGTCAAATCTGTCTGTGCGTATTCAATGCAGTAGCGGAGGACACGAGCGCCGAGCGCAGTAAGCCTTAGACCAGGCGTTGTGGCGAGCCTCGTACTCACACCGTCACCATACACGTTGTTCAGGGCATCACTTACCGCTGCGCCTGACCGTATCTCGTCCCGAAACAAGACGCTTGTGGCGCCAGACTCAAACGCGTGACTGAGCGTCAGGCCGCCCGCGGTTGCTCGGTCACATAGGCAAACGATAGGTGCCTGAGGAGCCAAGGAACGCAAGCGGCGAAGTGCGGCGAATTCGGGCTTTTGTGCCCAGTTCCCGACGTCGACGACTATTGCAAATGGTACGGAATTACAGACAGCCGTTTCAAGAAGGTCTGTAGACGCAAAGCCTTTCACGAACAGTCTCGATTCGACAGCACGAGCCATGCTAACCGAGATGGAGGCATCGCGCGATACCACAGCGATCCAAGCGGCAGTCGTCTTTTTTGATGCTTGCACGTTGAACCCGCCTCGTAAAAAAGCGGTCGCACACGAGAGCAGGCAAATTAGGTTAGGCAACGCGAAAGTCAAACGCGGGTGCGCATTCTTAGGCAACGCCAATGTCAAACGACACGTCTGGTAGATCACCCGCCCAACCTGACGCATGACGGGCTCGCCGGCCTTTGGCATGTCGCCACTAGCATCATGAAGTTCGCCACACGATCTCGGTTGTTCGCACGCTTGACGTCGCCACCAGATAGTCGCGTCGTCACAGTGCAGTGCGTTGCACCATTCCCTGCGAGCGTACAGATGTGCTCGGCGTTAGAGCGCGAAGGTATCTGCCAGCGCCGGAATATGATTGCACACGTTCAACGGGACGAATAGCACACTGGGTGGGTGCGAGCCGTTAGGACGCCGGCATCTCCTTGGTCCGAGGGTGGGTGCATCTCGCACGCCGAAGCGTGCGAAGTGGTCAACTCCCATCAGTTAGGCGAAGAGAGCTCGTCCAGGTACACGTACAAGGTCGCGAATTGTACCTGTGGGAGCGCGTCGAGCGCCTGCATCGCCGCAAACACTCCATTTTCCGAGGCGTCGTCGGGGACCTTCACGTAGTAGGTGCCGATGCTGCCATCGCGGCTGTGCATGCCCCCGACCACCACTCCGTTCACGAACGCAATCGCCAGTTGCCGATCCGCGAGTGTCGCCGTTGGCCGAAATACCACAATGACGATCCTCTTCGCGAAATGGCCTGGTGAGCTATCGGTGGGAGGGGCGATGTTCGTGTCGGCACGGACCCACGACGGCACAGTGTCGGGCGGCAGCAAGGCGACACTCTGCTCGGCGGGGAAATCCGTCGTCACGAGAATGTCGAGACTCACGGTAGCCACCGTATTCGGCACGCGGAGCTCCCACCGCTTTGCGGTGCTGTGCGCGCCGGACGCCACGATCTGGTCGTAGGCGAAGCAGGGTTGATTCGGCGCGGTGACATGAGCCACGCCATCGGCGTTGATCACGCTGACGGCTCCTGTGCCCTGCGTTGCACGGATCGCGGTCACCAAAATATCCGAGCCTGTTACGCTCGTGCCGTCGAGCGTGCCGATCGCTTGTCCTAACGAGTTGTGCAGGGATGCGTCGAACGACCACACCTGCCTGACGCTATCCTGCACAAGGTTGGTCGCCAGGAACTCCCCATACCGACCCGCCGGCGAGCGCGCCACGTGCGCGCTGTCATCCGTTCGAGGGGCAGGACCGGCGGGCACACACGATATCGCGCTCGCTCTCCGTGAGAGCGTGCAGGTTGCGGTCAGCAAAACCGGGCGTGCTCCGACCGCGCGCATGGCCATCGGTCTCGCCACCGCAGCAGGAACCGGGTCAACGCGATGGCAAGCGAACATGCTCAGGAGACAGGCGAGCATTGCGAGCATGGTGTCCCTACCAAACCAGTGGTTGCACAGATGGAGATCAGGTGCCTGCATCGAGGAACGCGCGTCGCACGCGCGCGTCGACGGCCTGACTATCGAGCTCGGGATGCTGGCGCGCAATCCACGCCGCCTTGAGCTGCCATGCCGTACGTCGTAACGCATCGCTCGCGAGCCGCTTGCGTTCTGGGCTCATCTCCTTGAGTAACCGGCCCTGCATTTCGAGCACGGCGTGGGGCATTGCCGCTTGGCCTCTCGTTCGCGCCACAATGTCTCTCGCCTTGACGGACGCATACGATCAAAGTACTACCGCAAGTGCACGCGGGCGAAGCCCCCGGTAGATTGATGCGTCATGCAGTCAGCGGCCTGTTCCTGCTCGCGACCTGTTAGGACTCGGCTGCACGCAGGCGCACCAACACGAATTCGACCAGCGCCCCGAAAGGCACTTCCACTTCGTGAGCAAGACGTGCGTTGCGACGGCTCGCTGGGTTGGACGAGCTGGCAGCCCGCCGAGCGAGCACGATGTCATGAATGGCCAGAGCGAACGGATCGTCAAGAAGCCCGGGAGAACACCATCTCTTTCCCGGTGTGCCATTCGTACGCATTCGCGTACGCGCAGGGACCCGCGAAGTCGGACTTCCCAACTTGACGTAATCGGGCCGGCCCACACCTGGGCCAGGACTCAGACCACCTTGCCGCAGGGCGAGAGACCGCCGTACACTGGAGAAGTGCGCTGGCGAGGGAGTCGGACTGCTTGACGGTGGCGGCATAGAACACGGGACAGAGGCGACAGGAGAACCTGATGCAAACGAACCAACTTCCTATCCACAGCGACCCGGATATCCTGGGGGGCACGCCCGTCTTCGTCGGCACGCGCGTGCCGGTGCAAACGCTGCTGGACTACTTGGAGGCCGGAGACCCGCTCGACGAGTTCCTAGAGGACTTTCCGAGTGTGTCGCGCGAACAGGCCGTTGCAGTTCTCGAGCTCGCGAAGGAGATGCTCCTCGCGCGCGCTGCGGCGGCGTGACCTCACCGCCAGGCCGCGTTCTCCTCGACGAGTGCGTGCCCCGACGGTTCGAGAGGGATCTCCACGGACTCGATGTCTCGCACGTAGTGAGCGAAGGATGGGCGGGCCGGCGCAACGGTGATCTCCTGCGTCTGATGCGCGAACGCGGCTTCGCAACACTCGTCACCGTTGATCGGAATCTCGCGTTCCAGCAGAACGTCGCTGCCACCGGGCTGGCCGTGGTCGTCGTACACGCCCGATCGAATCGCGTGGAGGACCTACGCCCGCTCGCGCCTGTCATCCTCGCAGCAATTGCCCGCACACCCGCCGGGCACGTAACGCGCGTTTGCGCCTAACCGCTCGACGCCGGGTGCGTGATGTCGAATGTCGAGAGGTAGTCATGCCGAGAGGTCGGCGATATGACAACGCATTCGAGGCCGTCGGCTTCGATAATGTCGAAGCGGAGCATTCTTCGTATCCGCGCCGATCTGATGCTCGAGGCGTCGACGTGACAGTGAAAGTTCGCCGCGGCAAGCATGCCGCCTGACACCGGGCGTATCATGCATCGCACGCAGGCCCTTTCAGCGTCGCGTGGTGGCGCGATACACAGGCAACGTCACCCTTCCCGTGCGCCGCGTGACACACGACACTCGATCGCTCTCTGACACGCTTGCCGACCGACGGATCAGCCACGTCGACGCTATCCCATCCGGCGGCATCGCCATTCACTTCATCGATGGAACGCGCCTAACGGTTAGCCCCGAGCCCGCGGGTTTCACGGTTAGGTTTCAGGAGGCGGCGCGCCGCCCACGGGGGGCCGGCGATCCGTCGGTACGGCAGCGCCAATATCTCGAGTTCATCGTGCGCTACCTCGTGCGGTTCGGAATCGCGCCCGCGGAAAGCGACATTCAGGCCTACTTCCGGGTATCGGCTCCCTCGGTGCACGAGATGATCAAGACCTTGGAGCGTCGCGGTTTCATCGCTCGCGGCCGCGATTTCAACGGCCAGGCACTCCCGCGCTCGATTCGCGTTCTGATCGATCTCACGTAGCATCACCGCGCATGCGTGCTCCCTCGACGCGGAACCAATGACATCGTGCCCGTGGCGGTCATTACCCGTCTCGGCCGGATTTCGCGGCAACAGGCCCGATTTGCCGATCGGGTTCGCGAATCGGCGTCCCACACTGTCGATTCGCGCGCCAGAGCCCTTGCCTCGGTAGCGATGTCGGACAATCTTACTGGTAAGATCACAGGAGGAACGCCGTGACCGACACCACCACCACCACCACGCTGTCCTCGAAGGGGCAAGTGGTGATCCCTGAAGAAATCCGCGCACGTCTCGGCCTCAAACCCGGCACCCAATTCGTCGTGCTCGGCGACCGAGACGTAGTGATCCTCAAGGTCCTACAGCAGCCGGACAAGCGAGAGTTCGCCATGCTCGTCGAGCAGGCTCGCCTTGCGGCTAAACAAAGCGGTATGCGGCGCGGGGACGTCGCACGAGCCGTCGCGAGCAGCCGCCGCGCGCGTGGTCGCAAGTAAGACAGCCTCGACCGCCGGTGATTGCACCATCTTCGTGGCCCGCGCCTCTCCCCGTCATCTTCGACACGAACGTGCTCCTCTCGGGAATCTTCTTCGGTGGCGTGCCTGGACGCCTGCTCACCGCTTGGCAGGAAAGCCGGATGCAACTTGTGCTCTCGCCTGACATTCTCGCGGAGGACTACGAGGCCGCCGCAGTTCTCTCGACCCGCTACCCGGCGATCACCGGCCTCGATGCAATACTGGCGCTCGTGACGCAAACGGCAACCGTTGTCGATGCGCCCGCTCTTTCCTATGGTGTCTCGGCCGATCCGGAAGACGACAAGTTCCTGGCATGTGCGATTGCCGCACGTGTACCAACGATTGTGTCAGGTGATAAGCACTTGCTCCGCCTAAACGGCTGGGCCGGTCTCGTGATCGTCACACCACGAGAAATCGCTCCATTCCCGGTGGGTTCGATCGCGCTCCGTGAGCGTATCGAAACCGTCGCTGCTGAAGCGCGAAGTGAAGGGATCATACAGATGTCGCGCGTCCCGAGCGAACCGTCGCGCGCCATTTCTACGGATCACCGGGATGATCGCGAGACTCACGCCAGTGAAGAGCACCGCGGGCAAGAAGCGCGACAAGAGCGATCCCCGCGGGTTGAGGACAAACGAGGCGATCAGGAGACCGATCGTCCATACGGGCAGCATGCGGTAGCCAGTGCGCCGCCATACCAGAAACGCGGTCATTCCTTTGACCGCGGGATTGCCTGATTGGCGTTCTAAGCGAGCGGCGCTGGACCATCTACATTGCCTGTCTCGCACTGCTTGCCGCACGACCGCCGCCGGCGGCGCATAGTAATTGGGCGCTGGAAACGCCGTGACAAGTAGAGAGGCCCACTTCCTTGCCTGCTCTGCCAAGCACTATTTCAAGGAGCGCCACTCGGCGCACGTCGGTCCGATCGAGGTCGGCACGGTGAAACGGGGATTCGTTTCGCCCGTCGCCGGCGGGCTCACGCTCGTGCTCGGCATCATGCTAGTCGTGGCAGACGGGCGGCGCAGGCGCAGGTAGGGCTGCATGGCAGCCTTCTCCGTCCGGATTCTCAACGGTTTTCACGCTCAAGACGTTCACGTCCTCTGAGCGTGTCGTCGCGACGCACGCGCCGTCCCTGGCTGCCCTGCTGCTCTGCCTGGTCAGTGCCGACGCCTAACCGGGAGGTAGACGATGAAGGCAATCGTGGTGACGGACCAGGCGGCGGGAACGGCCGGGATGAAGCTGGCGGAACGGCCCGAGCCGCGGGCAGGGATAAACGACGTGGTCGTTCAGGTGTGTGCGTCGGGATTCGTCGGGACCGAGTTGGAATGGTCGTCGACCTGGACCGATCGCATCAACCGTAATCGAACACCGACCATTCCCGGCCACGAGCTGGCTGGAGTGGTCACGGCCCTCGGCGACGGTACGACCGGGCTGTCGGTGGGGCAGCGGGTGTTCGGCCTAACGGACTGGTATCGCGACGG
>DAHUXU010000006.1 GCA_027307005.1 Gemmatimonadota bacterium | reverse complement strand
TGCGCGGCCAGCATCCGTCCTTGACCGAACGGCGCGACCGCGTCGCCGGTCGCGTGGATCACGAGCGTCGGCACGCTCACGCGCGACAGCAGCTCGGTCACGTCGATCACACCCGCCGCCATCATTAGACGCGAACCAATCTCCGGCGACGTCGTGACGCGCTGCAAATCGCTGAACCAGCGCATCTGCTCGGGCGTGCCCTCTGGGAGGAACCGCGCGGCGAAGAAGAGGCGGAACGCGGGGTTGTCGTGCCCCCAGCCGAGCGGGATGCCCCGCATGATCATGGTCGTCTCCTCGATCTCCGCCTGTGTCCGCGAACGCTTGACCGGACCCTGGGCGTAGCCGCCGTACAACACGAGCTTGGTGACGCGCTCCGGGTGGCGCACGGCATAGGTGATCGCCACCGCGCACCCCTGGGAGATCCCGACCAGCGGGAAGCGATCCAGGCCTAACGCATCGACGACCGTCTCGAGATCGCGAACCCACGCCTCGAACGAGAGGTCGTCGGTGTTACGGTCCGAGAGCCCGTTCCCCCGCTCGTCGTAACGAACGAGCGTGTGATCGCGCGACAGCGCACGCAGCCAGTGACGCCAGACCGGACTCTCCCAGTCGTAGTCGAGGTGGGTCATCCAGTTGGCGGGCTTGACGAGTGGCGGGCCGCTGCCGCTCGTCGCATAGGCGAGCCGCACGCCGTCGGACGCGGTGCAGAACCGAATCCGCTGCTCGAGCAGCTCGACAGGCCGCTCCGTTGCCGACTCTCGCTCCTCCACCTCCGCGACGATGCGGAAGCCGAGTCCGTGCACCGTCCTGATGACGCGCTGCGCATCGCCGTCGTCGCCCACCGCCTGACGCGCGTGCTTGATCCGGCTGTTGAGCGTCGCCGGCGCCACGAAGCGGCGACCCCAGACGTTGTCGAGCAGCTCCTCTTTCGTGACGAGCCGATCGCGACGGGCGAAGAGATAGGCCAGTACGTCGAACACTTGCGGCTCGATGTGCAGGCGCTCGTTCGCGCGACGCAGCTCGTGGAGTCGCAGATCGAGCTCGTATTCGCCGAAAGCGTAGATCGTGCTGAGGGCCGGACCAGTTTCCATGCGCGCGACGCTCGGGGCGGTCGACGCCGCAAGATGCATGAGCCCGGTCGATCGGGGTAGTCCGGATCGCTACGATCGGCTCTCCCGCGCCATGCGCCGCCATCTGTTGCGGCGCCGATCGACGGTCACCGAATCGGCGTGCCCACGCCGTCGGCGGCGTCCCGCACGGTCACGGACGATCGTTGCGGATCGCCCGCCCAACGATGACGGTGATATTGTCCGTGCCTCCGCCGTCCAGCGCGTCCTGCAACAGCGCCTCGCACGCCGCCTGTGCCGACGTCATTGTGCGCAGCCGCTCGGCGATGCGCTCGTCCGACACGTGCTTCGTGAGACCATCGCTGCACAGCAGATGCACGTGCTTCCAGTCCGAGCGCAGACGCGTCACCACCGGCTCCGCCTGCTGCCCGCCGATCGCGCTCGACAGCATGTTGGCTAACGGAGATCGCGCCGCCGACGCCCGCGTGAGCAGCCCCTGCCGGGCCAGCTCTTCCGCCACCGTCTGATCGCGGCTCACCTGGGTGAGCTCGCCGTGATGGTAGAGGTAGTATCGCGAGTCACCCACCTGCAGCAGATAAATCCAGGGCCACACGCCGATCCAGAGCGTCAGCGTCGTCGCCATGCCCTGCATGTCGGGATACGACTGCGCATGCTCCAGCACGCGCTCGTGACTCTTGAACGCCGCCGCCTGCAGCATGTCGGTGAAATCGTCGGCCTGCGAATTGTACTCGTAGTAGCATCGCGTGCTCTGCGCGACGTACATCGTTACCTGCTCGAGCGCGAGGCGGCTCGCCTCTTCGCCGGCCGCGCGTCCACCGACACCGTCGGCAATCATCGCCAGAAAACCGATGCGCTCATCACAGGCACGCAGTTGTTCGGCTGCGGGCAGCGACGATGCCCGGATCTCGAGTCGCTTGTGCAGCGACCCGAGCAGAAAGTGATCCTGGTTCGACTTGCGAACCTTGCCAGGGTGAGTGAGTCCCCAGACATCGATTTCGTCGTCGCGCGGTTTGCGCGACGTCACCGGATCGACTGCGGTGGCCGTGGACATGATGCCCTCACGACTCGCGAAGACAACGCGCGGCGCCGGGCGGCGTCGCCGAGGCCTGCGCCTCGTCCTCGATCCTATCGCCGCATCCCGCGACTTCGCAACTCGTTGATCCCCGGCGCGGGATGACCGACACTTTGCCTCTCGCCGCGCGTAATATGAAAGGACATGTACGCGACTTGCCTTTTCTGCAATAAGGCGCTGGGCGCCAACGAAACGCTGGAGACGTTCCCGGTCGGCAAGCGTCTCGCGTTCGATGCCGCCAAGGGACGCCTCTGGGTCGTCTGTCCGCACTGCGAGCGCTGGAATCTCTCGCCGCTCGAGGAGCGGTGGGAGGCGATCGAGACGGCGGAGCGGCTGTTCCGAGATACGCGGCGACGTGTGTCGACGGACAACATCGGCCTCGCCAAGCTGCGCGATGCCACGACGCTCGTTCGCATCGGCCAGCCGCTGAGGCCGGAATTCGCGGCGTGGCGTTACGGCGATCAGTTCGGCCGGCGTCGGCGGCGCCAGCTGCTCCTTGCCGGAGGCGGCGTGGTGGCCGTAGGCGGGATCATGGCGCTCGGCGCGTACGCCGGTGTGATTGGCGCGTTTGGGTGGTTGGCGGCGCGGGCGGGCGCAATTGCCGTGAACGGCAATCCGGAAACGGTGGTGGCGCAGATCCAGACGTCGCAGGCGGGCCTCGTCCACGTTCGGCGACGCCACCTGGGAGAGACGGTGCTCGGCCGCGGCGCGGACGGCGGGCTCGCCATCGATCTCCGATTCAAGAATGGGCAGGCGCATTTCGAGGGACGCGAAGCGCAGCACATTGTGTCGATCGTGATCCCGAAGGTGAACCGGTTCGGCGGCAACAAGAGGATGATCGCCGGCGCGGTCGACCGGATCGAGGATGCGGGGAGCGCCGATCGGTTCATCGGCCGCCTAACGCTAAGCTCGGCCGGGTTGACACGTCCGCGCGAGCGGAACCGCCGCTGGGGCCGCGACGGCATGTCGACCAGCTTCACGAAGCACGGGCTGTTCGGACTGCCCGGCGAATATCGCCTGGCGCTCGAGATGGCGCTGCACGAGGAAGCCGAGCGCCGCGCGTTCGAGGGCGAGCTCGCCGAGCTCGAGCGCGCGTGGCAGGAAGCCGAAGAGATCGCCGCGATCTCGGACAACCTGTTCGTCCCGCCTAACGTGACCCAGTCGCTGGAACGCTTGCGCCAGAGCTGAAGCCTCGGGAGCTCCGTTAGTATCTCCAGCTCACGGTATCCGCGCCCGGCGGCGCCGTCTTCACGATGTGCTCCGCCATCACAGGCAGGAACCGCTGGAACACCGTCATCGCGCCCACCTCGAGCGAGTGCTGCGAGTCGCCGGTCCAACAATGCTCGTACCGGTCGCCGTACTCGATCGACCCGGCGTAGTACGGGTCCGTCGTCCGGTCCAGAAAATCCTGCATGAGATAGACGGCGTTGTTCAGGTGCCAGCTGTCCATCGTCCCGCTGTAGATGTGGATCTTCCCGACCAGCTTCGGGCCTAACGTCTTCCAGTCGCGCTGCAGGATGTATCGCAGGTCGTAGTGGTCCTTCCAGTACTGCGCGACGCTCGGATCGATGTGACCGGTGAGCTGGTCGTACAACGGCTTGGGGTAGCCATCGCTGTCCATGGGCCCCCACACGTTCTCCCAGATGTCCCACTGCTCGCTCGACCGGCCCTTTCGCCCCTGCACGTATTCCCAGTGGTTGTCGTTCTCGACGGTCGTGAGCAGGTGGCCGAGATAGTCGCGGCCCGACGGCTGCGGCGTGCGCTTCCACTGCGCGTTGAAGACGTACGCGCTCGTGTCGCCGTAGATGTCGATCGTCTCGTACTGCCGGAAATCGACCGGGTCGGGACAGAAGGTCCAGGTGCCGTTGAAGTCATCGGGATAGAAGATCTGTTCGCCTAACGATTCCCATCCGCCGGTGGATCCGCCGAACTGCGTGCGCGCCCACCCGGCGCCGATCCCGCGGAACCGCTTCTCGATGTACGGGATGAGCTCCTTGACGATCGCATCGCCGTACGGTCCGAGGTTCGCCGAATTGACCGCGTACGAGTCATCGTAGTAGGGGTTTGCGTGCTGGATCTGCAGCACCAGCATCCGGGGGAAGTGCGGCCCCGTCCACTGCCTGAACAGGTCGTAGCCGTACGCCGCGCGCACGCTGTCGCGTCCGTGCATGCCGGGCGCCGGCGGATTCGGATCGAAATTGTGGAAGCCGGTCGGGAAATGTCCCTGGTCCACGGCCAGCGGATAGTGCGCGTTCGGATGATCGTCGAACCCCGCCGGCAGGAGGACGATCGCACCCAGATACATCGGGCGTCCCCAGAATTTCGACAGGAGCGGGCTCTCCATGCGGACGTACTTCACCCACTTCGTGTCCTTGGGCGCGGGAATCGGCGGAATCACCTTGTCTAACGTTAGGCGAACGGTCTGATCGGTGTGCGGGTCCAGGTGCACCGTGACGGGCGCGTTGTAGAAGTTCCCCGGCTTGGAGAACCAGTGCTGACCCTCGCCCTTGTCCGGCGGCAGCCAGAGCGTGTGGCCCGACGCCATGTGGAACTGCTCGTACCGGTTGAGCACCGACTGCACGCGATAGTCGCCCGGCGGCAAGTCGTTCACGCTCGTGAGCGGCCATCCGAACACGGAGCCGTCGATCACCGCCGGCTTGCCGGGCGCCAGCGCGTCCACGTCGAGCCCGAATCCGGGCTGCACGTTGGGCTCGTAGACCTGGTACTGGAACCTCGGTTCCTCGCTCGTGTCCTTGGACACGATCAGCATGATGTGTCCGGTCTGCGGGTCCGCCGATGCGGACTGAGGAAACGTGATCTCGAACCGCAAGCCGGCCGTCGCGGCGCCCGCGGGCCGTGCCGCCGCCGCGGCCGACCGCTGTCCGAGTCCGATCATCGCGACGGCACCCAAGGCGCCGGTCATCGCAACCCCCAGACCCGCCGCGGCCCAGCGCCTGCTCTGCTTCGTCGAACTCATGAAATCGCATCCGTGTTGAAACGTGATCAGTCGAGTGGTGACGACCCTCGCACTGACAGACAATGCACCGCGGACCCGGGAACCTCCAGCCCGCCGGCCGCCCGGCATTCGGACCGCCGCCGCCGGATGATCGGCGGCGGGGCGTCTTGACACATGGTAGAGTGTCTACTATCGATCACGGTAGACTGCCTACCATAAAATCCCATGGCACCGACCGCTGACCAAATCGAGCTCCTCCAGGGTACGCTGGACATGCTCATCCTCAAGACGCTGCTGTTCGGGCCCGCCCACGGGCACGGCATCGCGAAACACATCCAGCATTCCACGCGCGATGTGCTCGTCGTCGAGCACGGCTCGCTCTACCCCGCCCTGCACCGCCTCGAGCGCAGCGGCTGGATCGCCTCCCGCTGGCAAACGGCGCCGGGCCGCGCGCGCGAGTTCAAGTTCTATCGCCTAACGGCAGCGGGCCGGCGGCAGCTGCGCGCGCAGGAGTCGCGGTGGGATGCGCTCGTCCGCGCCATCGGCCGCGTCATGCAGCCGGCGCCGGAGATGTGACCGTGCGCCCGCCGTTCGGTTCTCCCCCGTCCCCCGGCGACGACGACATCCGGCGCGAGCTCGCCGATCACCTCGAGCTCGAGGCCGAGGACATCGCGCACGACCGCCCGGGCACGAGTGCGGAAGCGGCCGCATTCGCGGCGCGCCGGCGCTTCGGCAACCCGACGCTCGTCGCCGAAACCATGCGCGCGGTGTGGCACCCCGTCTGGCTCGAACAGCTTGCCCAGGATCTGAAACACGGGCTGCGCGGACTACTCCGCAGTCCCGCGTACGCGATCACGGCCACGATCACGCTGGCACTCGGCATCGGAGCATCGACCGCCGTGTTCAGCTTCGGCGATCACGTCCTCGCCCGGCCGTTTCCCCTGATGCCGCAGGACGCGCTCGTATGGGTGGTCCAGCGTTCGCCGCGGCAATGCCCCGCGTGCGACAACGCGTCGGCCGCCGCGTTCGAGGCGCTGGCCCAACGCAGCAAGACCCTGTCGGCGGTCGGTGCCGCCCAGCTCTGGCGCGCGACGCTCAACGGACGTCCCGACGCGCCGAGCGATCTCGTCCTCGGCTACCGCATCACGCCGAACTTGATGTCGCTCGCGTCGGTGCCGTTCTCGTTAGGCGGAGGATTCACCGCCGACGCCGGCACGCCGGGCCGCAACGGCGTGGCGATTCTGTCGTACGCCTTCTGGCGCGACCGGTTCAACGGCAGCCGCGGCGTGCTCGACTCCACCATCATGCTCGACGGCGCGCCGCGCCGGGTGGTGGGCGTCCTCGCCAACGGCGTCGCGTTTCCCGAAGCCGTCGACTTCTATACGCCGCTGGTGCTGACCGCGAGCGACTTCAACGACCATGTATCGCGCTACCTCGACATCTTCGGACGCCTCGCGCCCGGCGCGAACGTGGCCCAAGCCCAACGCGAGGCTGCGCGCGTGAGCGCG
This sequence comes from Gemmatimonadota bacterium, assembly GCA_027307005.1. Lineage (GTDB taxonomy): Bacteria > Gemmatimonadota > Gemmatimonadetes > Gemmatimonadales > Gemmatimonadaceae > JADGGM01. The sequence continues at coordinate 12,422 of DAHUXU010000006.1, read as the reverse complement.
CAGATGGCGAGCGAGTCGCCGAAGACCGATGCGGGATGGGTCCTCGTACCGCGCCCCCTCAAGGAATTTCACAGTGACGATGTGGCGATTCTCGTCCGGATCGTCGGGCTGGCGGTGGCGCTGGTGCTCATCGCCGCGTGTGTGAGCGTCGCCAACCTGGCGTTGGCGCGCACGTCGGCGCGACGGCGCGAGATGGCATTGCGCGCGGCACTCGGCGGCCGCCGCGGACGGCTCGCCCGGCACCTGCTGGCCGAGGCGCTGCTGGTGTCGCTCGCCGGCGCTGCGTTAGGCATTGGATTCGCCGCGTGGGGCATCCGCACCGCGGCCGGGATCATCCCGCCGTCGATGACCCGCTACGCGCCCGGCTTCGCGTTCATTCGCGTCGACGGGCGGGCGCTGGCGTTCACGTTCGCGCTCTGCGTCGTCGTGACGCTGATCTTCGCGCTCGCGCCCGCGTTGCGCGCGGTGCGCACCCCGTTGTCGGCGGTGCTCGCCGGCGGCGGCCGCGGCGCCACCGGCGACGCGTACGGAACGCGCCTCCGATCCGCGCTCGTCGTGGTGGAAGTGAGCGTCGCCCTCATCGTGCTCACCGCGGCGGCGCTCCTCACGCGGAGCGCGCACCACCTGCTCACGGCCGATCCGGGCGTTAGGCTGGATCACGCGCTCACGATGCAGCTCGCGCTGCCTCGCGGCACCAGCGACAGCAGCGCGCGCGCGTTCGTGCAGCGCCTGGATACGCGCCTCCGCGACGTACCGGGCGTCCTCGCCGCCGGCGTCGTGACCACCACGCCGCTCAGCAACAATTGGTGGGGCACGATCTTCTCGGTGCCGGGCCGTCCGCCGCACCCCGACGGGAGCCCTCTCAACGCCAACGATCAGCGCATCAGCGCCGACTATTTTCGCGCGATGGACATCCGGATCCTGAGCGGCCGCGGCATCGATGCCGGCGATCGCGCGGACACGACCGCCGAGCGCGTCGCGGTGATCAACCACCATATGGCGGCGCAGGTGTGGCCCAACGGTGATCCGTTAGGCCAGACCATCGTCATCGATTCGGTGCCCTGGACCATTGTCGGCGTGTCGGCGGACGTCCACCATGGCGGGCTCGATGAGCCGGTGCGGAACGAGATCTATCGCGCCGCCGTCCAGGCGCCGTCCACCGCCATGGATCTCGACGTGTGGACGTCCGGCGACCCCACCGCGATGCGCGAGCCGATCCGCGTCGCCGTCGCGGCCGTCGACCCGCGGGCCGCGGTGGGCAACATGATGACGATGCGCGAGATGGATGCGCGGCACGTCTCGCCGTTCTGGCTCGTCGCCGACATCGTGAACACGTTCGCCATCATCGTCGTGCTGATCGCTGTCGTCGGCCTGTACGGCGTGATCGCCTATGGCGTCGCACAGCGACGGCGCGAGCTGGCGGTGCGCATGGCGTTGGGCGCGACCCGGCGCGACATCGTGACGTACGTCGCCGGCGGCGCCCTGCGCCTAACCGCAGTCGACCTCCTCATCGGCGGCGCCGGCGCGGTGGCCTTCTCGCGGCTGCTCCAGGCCGTGCTGTACGGCGTCGGGGCCGGCGACTACCGCACCCTGCTCGCGGTCACCGCGCTCCTGCTCGTTGCCTCCGTCGCCGCCGCGCTCATCCCCTGCTGGCGGGCCGCACGCGTCCACCCGGCGCGCAGCCTCGCCGAGTAGCCGCGTCGGCGGACGCCGGCCGCGTCTGTTCCCGTATCGGTAGAATCGATGCGTTGGGCGAACGCGCCCCTTGAGAAACGGGCCGGCGGCGGCCATGATCGCTGGCGGCCAACCACGCGTCGCGCTTCCTCCACCCCGAGGCGGGTCCATGTCCCTGCTCCGTCCAGCCGTCTTCGCCGCCGCGCTGATCAGCGCGCCCGCCGCCGCGCAGCAGACGCCGCCGGCCAAGCCGATGCCCGCGCCGCCATCCGCATCGGCGCACGCGCCGGAAATCCCCGACATCGCGTACACCAGGTTCGTCCTCGGCAACGGCCTAACGGTGCTCGTGCACGAAGACCACAAGGCGCCGATCGTCGCCGTCAACCTGTGGTACCACGTCGGCTCGAAAAACGAAGTCATCGGCAAGACGGGCTTCGCGCATCTCTTCGAACACCTCATGTTCGCGGGGAGCGAGAACCACAACGACCGCTACATCCCCGCGGCCGAAGCCCTCGGCGCGACGGACCTCAACGGCACGACCAACGAAGACCGCACCAACTACTTCGAGACCGTGCCCGTCTCGGCGCTCGATCGCACGCTGTTCCTGGAATCGGACCGCATGGGGCACTTGTTAGGCGCGATCGATTCCGCCCGGCTCGCCCTCCAGCGCGGCGTCGTCCAGAACGAGAAGCGCCAGGGCGAAAACGAGCCGTACGGGAAAACCGAGGTCATCATCCCGGAGAACACCTACCCCGCCGGCCATCCGTATTCCCACTCGGTGATCGGCTCGATGGATGATCTCGACGCCGCGTCGCTGGAAGATGTCAAGAATTGGTTCCGCACCTACTATGGTCCGGCCAACGTCACCCTCTCGATCGCCGGCGACATCACGGTCGAAGCCGCGCGCCAGAAAGCACAACAGTATTTCGGCGACATTCCGCCCGGCCCACCGATCACCAAACAGAGCACGTGGATCGCCAAGATGACCGGCGTGCACCGCCAGATCATGCAGGACCGCGTTCCGCAGGCGCGCGTGTATCAGGTGTGGAACGTGCCCGAATTCGGCGCCCCCGACGCGACCTACCTCGGCCTCGTCGCCAGCATTCTCGGCTCGGGCAAAGCGTCCCGATTGTACAAGCGCCTCGTCTACCGCGACCGCACGGCCACCGACGTCTTCGCCTACCTGAACGCACGCGAGATCGGCGGGCAGTTCAACATCATCGCCACCGCGCAGCCTAACGGAAAGCTCGCCGACGTGGAACGCGCGGTGAACGAAGAGCTCGCGACATTCATTCGCACCGGGCCCACCCCGGCCGAGCTCGCGCGCGTCAAAACCGAGTATCGCGCCGATTTCGTCCGCCGCGTGGAACGCATCGGCGGGTTCGGCGGCACCTCGGACATCCTCGCGCGGGGCCAGACCTTCGTCGGCAACCCCGGCGAATACAAGGTCGAGCTGCAACGCGTCCAACGCGCAACGATTGCCGACCTGCGCCGCGCTGCCCAACGCTGGTTGAGCGATGGCGTGTACGTGCTCGACGTGGTGCCGTTCCCCGATCTCGCCGCCGCCACCGGAGGCGTGGATCGCAAGACGATGCCCGCAATCGGCACGCCGCCCGATGCACCGCTTCCGCCGGCCGAGCATGCCACGCTGTCCAACGGACTCAAGGTGGTGCTCTCGCGGCGCACGACCATCCCCCTGGTCCGCATGTCCATGCTGCTCGACGCCGGCTTCGCCGCGGACAAGCCTAACGCACCGGGCATCTCATCCATGACCATGCGGATGCTCGATGAAGGCACGACCACCCGCTCGGCGCCGCAAATCAGCGACGCGCTCGCCTCGCTCGGCGCCGACCTCGGCGCGTTCTCCGGCCTCGACGTCGCAACGGTGTCGCTGTCGGTGCTGCGCGACAACCTGGATTCCGCGCTGGCGCTCTACGCCGACGTGATTCTGCACCCGGCGTTCCCCGCCAGCGACCTCGCTCGAGAGAAGCAGACGACGCTCGCCAACATCCAACCGGAAAAGTGGAGCCCACCGGCCTCGCGCTCCGCGTCGTGCCGGCGCTCCTGTACGGACCGGGACACGCATACTCGCAGCCGCTCACCGGCAGCGGCACCGAGGCGTCAGTGAACGCGATGACCCGCGATGACCTCGCCGCGTTCGCCCGCTCGTGGTTCAAGCCGAACCACTCGACGCTCGTCGTCGTCGGCGACATCACGATGGCCGAGCTCGCGCCGAAGCTCGAGCGCGTGTTCAAGGACTGGAAACCGGGCGACGTCCCGGCCGAGAACATCGCCACCGTGCCCGGCCCAACGAAGACGAAGGTCTACATCCTGGACCGCCCCGGCGCCGAGCAATCGATCATCATCGGTGGCTCGCTCATTGCGCCCACCGCCAACCCGGACGAGCTCGCGTTCGAGACGCTCAACGACGCGTTCGGCGGCTCGTTCAGCTCGCGAATCAACATGAATCTGCGCGAAGACAAGCACTGGTCGTACGGCTCGTTCGCCTTCGCACAGGACGCGCGCGGCCAGCGTCCCTGGTTCATTTACGCGCCGGTGCAAACCGACAAGACCAAGGAATCGTTAGCCGAGTTGGTGAAGGAGCTGCACGACATCGCCGGCGCACGGCCGCTCACCGCCGCCGAAATCCAGGGCGCCAAGGATCGGCAGACGCTCACGCTCGCCGGACGATGGGAAACCGGCGGCGCCGTGCGCAGCGCGCTCTCCGACATCGCGACGTACGGCCTGCCTGACGACTACTACCAGACGTACGAGTCGCGCATCCGCGCGTTGACGCCGGAGGACATCGCCAAAGCCGTGTCGACGTTCATCCATCCCGATCGCGAGATCTGGGTGGTGGTCGGCGACCGCGCCAAGATCGAGGCCGGGGTGCGCCAGCTTGCGTTAGGCGAAGTGACGTTCCTCGACGCCGACGGCAAACCGGAAACGACGTCGCCCTGAGACCGCGAACCGGCCGCCAACACGGAGAAGGCAACGCCCACCGCCTCCATCTCCGTGTCGGCCGTGCGCGACGTGCCGCGGTTACCCGCGCAGGACAGCCCTCGCGTACCGTGCCCACCCGCGCGCGTTGCGCATGTGCTCCGCCAACCGCCGCGGCCCCGACATGCGCGTCGTCTCATCGAACAAGAGATCGTCGGTTCGATCCCATGGACGCACGTCGCCGTGCCCGCTCCACTTGGGACGCACGCCGACGCGCCACATCGTGTACGCCATCGCAACGGATGGACACACCGGTTCGGTGGGAAAGAGATTCGCCGCAAAGTGCCGCTCCAACCGCTCGAGCGCGAACTCCGGCAGCGGCGGCTTGAGCGCCTCCAGAACCTGTGACGGCACCGCCACGCCCGACAGCTGCGCTGCCAGCCTGAACGTCCAATAACAGCAGCTCCCGCCCCGGCTCGACCGCGCGAGCGCGACGAAATCATCCCATGCGATGTCGCCCGTCCCCAGCAGCGTGTGCAGATCGCGGAACGCACGCCACGCGCCGGTTGCCATCATGTGCGACCACGCGAAGTGCAGACACAGGTGCAGCAACTGGTCGTGCACCGACGGGACGCTCGTGCGCTGACCGAACGCGATGATCGGTGTGCTGCGCGACCAGATGTCTTCGGGCGACAACCGGAACGGGTGGCCCTCGAAGAACAGCGCCGTGTGCAGCTCCAGCTGCACGCCGGTGCCGCGCGCATCCACGAGCGCCGGCAGGTGTTGGTGTCCCTCGAAGAACTCGTGCAACTGTTCGAGCTCGGTGGTCGCCCACCCCGATGCGAGGAGCGCCGCCCGCGCGCGGCCGGCGACCGCGGCGCCGCCGCGCAGCAGCAGGTCGAGGTCCGACATCGGGCGCCGGACGAACGACCCGTACACGGTGAGCGCCAGCGCGGCGCCCTTGAGCAGCATTGCGTCCACCCGCTCGCGCGCCAGCGCGGCGAGCGATTCGCCTAACCGCTGCTCGAGGTGCATCATGCGGAACTGCGACACGCGACCCAGCCGCTCGAGCGGCGCCGCCCCCGCGGGCAGCGCGCCCCGCCCCGCCGACACCTTGCGCAGCCGCTCGTACAACACGGGCTCCGCGCGCTCGCGCGTGGCCAGTGCGCACAGCCGCTCCCAATCGATGGGCCCGCTCACCAACGTGCGCAGACGGTCATCGTTTTCGGCGCCGCCGGCGCTGAGGAGCAGCAGCCGCGCTTCCGGCGAAAGCGCACGTCCGCCCCGCAGTCCATCGAGCATCGGAATCAGCTCAGTACTGGGCAAGCGTTCCGCTGCGACGAGCGTAATGCAACGCCTCCGTAAGGGCGAACAGGCTCAGTGCCGTGAGCACGAGGACGAACCCGAACAACGTCGCGACGTCAGGGATGACCATTCGGAATGGAATGCCTTCCAATAAGGTCTCGCGCAATGCGCGCAGTCCATAGGTGAGCGGGATCGCATCCGAGAGCCGCGGCAGCCACGACGGCATGATATGCGTCGGATAGTACACGCCGCCGAGGAAACTGGAAGCGATGAGCACGATCGACGGCAAGGGACCCGCCGTCCGGAAGGCCAGCTGGAGCGACGCCGCGAAGAGGCCGAACGGGAGGTACGCCAGCACGATGAGCGTCATGATGAGCAGCGACGACAGCCACGCGCCCCAGACGAGGTGTACGCCTAACGCAAGACCGGTCGCGAGCATCACCACGCTGCGCAGGGACGTCCACACGAAGCCGTACCCGATGAGTCCCGCGACGAGCGATGGCAAGGACGCCCGCGTGCTCAGCAGCGCCTCCAACGTGCCGGTCGCGATGCCGCTCGACACGACGCCCGGAATCGCGTTCACCGCCGTCATGATGAATGCGGTCGCGATCATGCCGACGAGCAAAAAGGCGAAGTACTCGCCACCCTGGAGCTCGATCTTGTGCGCCATGGTCGTCTGCAGGGCCCGGGCGAGGTAGTACACAGGCACGACGCTCACCAGGACTCCGATGAGCGAGAACACCATCGACAGCCGATAGCTCAACGCGGTCCGCCACGACGCGAGGATCAGCGCCCAAGTCTCACGCATCGTCAGCCTCCGCGCCGCCACGGCGTTCCACGATTCGCTCGATGAGATCGGCCAACGACAGGGTCACGCGCTCGAAGCGCGCGATTGGAACGTGCTGCTCCGTGAGAAAGGCGAGAACCTGTGCGGTGCGCTCGGGGCCGCCCGGGACTTCCATCTCGAGAATCGACCACCCGTCATCGTCGGTGCCGTACAGATCGACGTCGCGAACCACGCCGCGTTCAACGAGTGCATCGATCGCCGGCTGATGTGTGCCGCGCGTCCACAAGCGGTACCGCTCGTCGCCGTTCTCTCTCGACAGTCGCTCGGCCGTGCCGGTGGCGAGCAACCGCCCGTGATCGAGAACGGCCACACGGTCGCACAGTTCGAGCGCTTCTTCCGTGTTGTGCGTCGCCAGCAGCACCGTGCACCGCTGTCGGCCCGCGATCTCGTCGCGCAGGAACGCACGAAACTGCCGCGCCGAGATGGGATCGAGGCTTCGCGTCGGCTCGTCCAACAGGAGCACGCGCGGAGCGCCGATCAGCGCCCGCGCGATGAGCAGCCGCTGCTTCATGCCCGACGAGAACGACGCGACGATCTTGAGGCCGGTATCGTCGAGGCCGACCACGGCCAACAGCTCGTCGGCGCGGGCCTTCGACGCGCGCGAATCGAGTCCCTGCAGCACGCCATAGAGCTCCAGGTTTTCGCGCGCCGAGAGCCGCCAGTACAGGCTGCGCTCATCGGCAATGACCGGCGCCAGGACCCGTCGGACGCGCGGCGCATCCTGGATGATGTCGTAGCCGGCGATGGTCGCCGTGCCCGAGTCGGGGAAGACCAGCGTCGCGAGCATCTTGAACAGCGTGGTCTTGCCGGCTCCGTTAGGCCCGAGCAGGCCGAAGAACTCGCCCTCGTAGACCTCGGCGCTCACGTGCTGCACCACGGGCACGTACGTGACGCTCCGCGGATGCCGGAGCATGTCCATCCAGCCGCGACGCATCGGGAAGCGTTTGCTCAACCCATCCAGCGACACCGATACCGGACGGGCCGTCGCGGCCCTCGGCTCCTGGACGGGTGTCGGCGTCGCAATCCCGGTCACGCCGCGACTACCGGCGTGCGGGCGGCTCCATGCCACGAGAGCAGCTGCGCCACGGTCGCCGGCACGCGATCGAGGCCTGGGGCGACATCCAACCGGTACACGGGCACTGCCTTGGCCAGCGATACCGCGCGGTCGAACAGCACCGCCGCCTCGCCGCCGCCTAACAGAGCGCCGAGCGTCGCCTGGCGGACCAGCGCGAGCGCCGACGCCATGTCGCCGAGCTTCGTGCGCACCGCGGCCGCCTCGGCCGCCGCATCGGACGGCAGCGGCGCGAGCAGGTAGCAGGCGGCGAGCGGCGAGCGCTCGCTCATGACCAGATGCTCGGAGAAGTCGTGCACGAGATGCTTCTCCCCGGCGTCGACGCCGTCGCGGGACACGCCGAACAGACGGGCCGTGTCGTCCCACAGTTTCACCTGGTGGACGCCCGGCACGGCCTGCGGCTCTTGGCCTAACTCGACGGGCAGCACGTCATCCGTCACCAGGCGCCCGCCGGCGCGGGCGAGCGCCAGCGCGAGCGTCGACTTGCCGTGGAATTTCGGTGCGAGAAACGCGATCGTGCCGCCCGGGAGCGCGACCGCGCTGCCGTGGAGGCACAGCAGTCCGGCGGCGTGCAGCGCGGTCGCCAGGACTCGTCCCGTCACGTCGGCACGCACGGCCGTCGGTGCGGGATTGGGTCCGCTGGTCCAGGCGATGCGGCGCCCGTCGCGCGACACGTCGTAGATGCCGGTGTCGTCGTAGACGAGCCGGTACCCATCGGCGTGGCGGGACATGCGGACGCGGCACGTCGGCGTCACTTCGAGCTCGCCTAACGATTCGGCGGCCTCGAGTGATGGCGCGTTCGACCGCGCGGACAATATCCAGTTGGGCGCGACGTCCGACGACTCACGAAGCTCGGGAAAAACGATCTCGGAGCGCAGACACCCGCCGAAGATCGAGTAGTCGGGCATGCGAAGGAGGGGAACCAGGGAGGCCGCCGAATTCCGACGACCTCCCTGGACGGAGCGTCAGGAACCCACCCTACAAGGATTGTCCGGGGTGCCGCAGAAGTTGTTGCCGGTTCCGCCGATGCCACAGATGGTGTAGCCATCTGAGGATCCTTGCAGACCGATCTGCGTGAGCTCCCGGAATGTTCCGAAGCGCTCCACTTTCGGTTTCTGGTACACGCGACGCCTCCCTGTGTCGTGTGGCCGGGCCGCTTGCCCGGTTGAAGTACGGCCCCCGTGGCCGTCGAGCATACTGCACGGCAACTGCAGAATCTAACTCCGCACAACTGTCTCGCGCGCGGTGTTCAATTCGCCCACCAATGCATCCACTGGGCGCACGCGAGAACGCAGCCACATCTCCGCTTGCAACGTGAAAAGCAACGTTACACCCAGCTGTGCTCCTCCGTTTCGTACGTAATACTCGGACCAACGACGAAATTCCTCTGCATCGATTATTCCAACATCCGCTAAGGCGGAGTCTTGCATGAGCCCGTTGCTGAGGAACGGGAACTGCTTGCGCATCGACTCGTCGAAATAACCGGATGTGACGCCGGTCCTAGCAGCCCGCGGTGCTAACACGCTATCCGGAACCAACCCGCGCACTGCCCGACGCAACAGCAATTTCGTCTCCCGTCCCGTCGAACGCTCCCAGCGCGGACGCGACGCGGCAAACTCGATGACACGCCTGTCGTACAACGGCGAGCGCAAGTCGACGCCTTCCTCGAGCGCAAACTCGGCAACCGCGCCGAACACCCGCGGGAAATACGCGTGCGACAAGTACCACTCCGTCTCGAACGCGGCGCAGCTGACGCGCTCTCGCTGTGGCGCGAACGCACGCTCGCGCTCCTCGAGGTGATGCTCCGCTGCAAATGCGCGGCGAATCCACGAGGGCGGACGACGCTCGAGATATCCCGTTGGGCGGCGGCCGCGGCGCAACGCCGTGATCGCACGCCGCGCCCGCTCGCTCAACAACGGATCGAGCACCGTGCGCACGAACTCCCGCGCGTCGTGCAACCGGAACCCGCCACCCTTCGCACGCCAATCGCGCGCCAACTCGATCCAGTGTCCCGTGCGCAGCAGATCCGCGAAGTACACGTCCGACACTTGGAAGAGTTGGTCACCCCCCATTCCATCCAATGCCACTCTCGCACCCGCGGCGCGCGTGCCGCGCGCGAGCGCGCGATGCCACATCTCGAACGCGTGCGCAAACGGCTCGTCGCGCCGCGCAGCACGCTGTGACGGACGGTCGAAGAAGGGCACATCGGTGATGCGCACCCACTGCACATCGGCGCCCCAGCGCTTCGCCGTCTCCTGAATGAATTCGTCCTCACGGCCCGGATCGCCGACGGGATAGCTCATCGACACCGGGTGCAGCAGCCTCGAGGTCCCGCGCTCCTGCAGAGCCTGCTCTGCGACGCCAAACACGGCGGAGGAATCCCACCCACCGCTGAGCCAGACCGCGACGTGCTGCTGAGGCGGCATGCGCTCCGCGGCCGCCCGCTCCAACAAGTCGCGCAATTGCAGCGCACCATCCACGAATGAGCTGCCGCCACGTCCGCGATCGTTAGCCACGGGCGGCGTCCAGTGACTGAAAAGCTCGGCGCGTTGATCGGCGCGCCGCGCCAACGTCCACCCGGCGGGCACGTTCTGGATGGCCGTGTACGCGGTCTCGTGGCCCGCGGCGAACATGCCGGCCGCCGTGGCTGCGATCGCCCGCAGATTGAGCTCAGCCGGACACGCCGGATGCGCCAACACGCCGGTGACCGTCGATGCGATGACGAGCGTTCCGCCTAACTGCGCGTACGCGAGCGTGCGCTTGCCCGCGAAATCGCGGGCGGCGCAGACGCGTCCGGTCTTCCGGTTCCACACGATGAACGCGAAGTCGCCCTCGAGACGCGCGGCGCAGTCATCGCCCCAGGCGCGGTACGCCGCCGCAATGAGATGCGCCGAGGCGTCGCCGTAGGGCACCACGCCGCGCTTGCCTAACGCAGCCCGCAGATCGGCGCGGTAGTAGAGCGACGCGTCGGCAGCCACCACCAGGCCATCCCACTCGGCGACCAGCGTGTCGCCGGCCAGATCCGGCGCGCATTCCCATGCGTGGCGCGCGACCGCCACCATCGCGCCGTCGAACGAACGAATCTCGTTCACGTCGGCGCCGCGACGCCGCATCGCCTCGAGCATGCGTCGCCCGACCGTCTCGGACGCGGTCCGCTTCTCGTCGGCAGCCGAGAACACGCCAAGGATCGCGGTCATGGCGCGTCGACCAGGTGAACCTCTGCCAGCTCGGCGAAGGATCCGACGTGCTCGATGTTGTCGCCAACCACCCGACCGGCCAACTCCACCCACGCGTGCGCACCAAACCGGCCGCGCCGCATCCGGACTCCAATGCGAATGCGGCTCCCGCGAATGCGGTGTCTCTCGAGCATCCGGTGGACGGCGACCGCGCGCACCAGGCACAACGGGCGGAACACGCCGTAATCCCCGGCACGACTCACCGCCAAACCAAGCTGCTGAGCTCGTTCCATGTCGGCGGGCTCGACGGTAACGTCCGACACTGCGCCGCCGGCCTCGGCAGACCCGGAATGGCTGACGAGGCGTCCTGTCGGCCGCGTCCACACCAACACCTGGGCTGCCAACAGCCCTAGCTGCGCGTGCAGCAGGTCAACCCACTCGCGCGGACTCAGTGCGGCCAGTTTGTGAAGGAGTCTCGTCACTCTGCTCATTCGTCCGCTCGCTGCCGTGCGGGATGACTAGCCGATGGCGCGAAAGCTCCGCTATGAGCTCCGTCACATCTGCCCGAATCATGGCCGGATCGGCATCCGGGTACTGCATGGACAGCGCTGCACATAGTTCATCAAAGGAGTTGGTGGCTGGTGGCAAGAGTTCCCACACCCGCGCTCCAACCTCGTTCAGACCGAAGTACACCTCTTCCTCGGTCGAAAAGAGAACGGCTTCGCCGTCAAGCAACGCCTTGAAGATGACGTTCGGGTTCGCAACCGGAAGCATGCAGTCCCCAGCTAGCGGATACTGAGCCCCGGTCTCTTGCTTCGCCATTCGGCGAGCAGCACCGCTACATCGCGGTCCGAGGCCCACTTCGGCACCAGAAACCCCGGGTTCGATGTCGAACCCGCCACCGGTTTCGAGCACCGAACGTGCCAGTGCCAACCTAGCGCGCAGCACACCAGCCAGAGCCGTAGACGCCCCTCGTCGTTCGCGCGTGTCACAAAGCGCAACACGGCGCTCGGTAAGACGATGCGCACCTCGCACCCTCGCTACACCGGGCTGCGAACACGCCACACGGAGCCGGCGTCAAGCGGGCGCCACCCCCTTCCTCCCTCGGCTGGCGAACAGCGACCGGGACTATTCCCAGGCTGCGCCGCCAATCATCATGACCATGTGCCCCATATCCAGCAAGGCCATTTATCACATTGCCGCGGTGATAGGGTGTACGCATTCGCCCCGGGAATCACGCGCATCGCCCAAGGGCGCGTCGGCGTATTGGGGGCGTCGCCGGCTCGAGTGTCACGCGAAACCGCTCCCGTTTAACCTCGATCTCCTGAGGATTTCTGATGCGTCCTTGCGCACGCCTCCTACTCGCCTCACTCATTTTTGCCCCGCCGGCTGTCGCCCAACAAGCGGC
>DAHUXU010000002.1 GCA_027307005.1 Gemmatimonadota bacterium | reverse complement strand
CGATCAGGTACCGTTCTGCAACACGCACAATCCGATCGCGCTCGAAGGAATCGACAGCAGCATGTTCACGTACATGCACGACAAGGGGATGTCGACGGCGGGGCGGGCGATGCTGCCCGACGGCAACGCATGGCTGGTGGTGGAGTTCGGCGCGGACACCAAGCCGGCGGCGGACGACCAGGCACGTGGGCTCATGGCGGCCTTCGCGGCGTTGCCTAACGCGCCGAGTGGGAAGCTCATCGATGACAGCGGCGAAGAGAAGCGGCTCTGGGAAATCAGGGAATCAGGGCTCGGCTCGACGTCCAAAATCCCCCACCTTCCGGATTTCTATCCCGGCTGGGAAGACTCGGCCGTCGCGCCCAAGGATGTCGGCAACTACTTGCGCGATCTCCAGAAGCTGTTCGACAAGTACCACTACGCCGCATCGCTGTACGGGCACTTTGGGCAAGGCTGCATTCACTGCAGCATCAATTTCGATCTGTACACGGCCGCCGGCATCGAGACGTGGAAGCGATTCCTGGATGAGGCGGCGCATCTGGTCACGTCGTACGGCGGCTCGCTGTCGGGCGAGCATGGCGATGGTCAGGCGCGCGGGTCGTTGCTGCCGATCATGTTCGGCGACGAGATCATGCACGCGTTCCGCGAATTCAAGGCGGCGTGGGACCCGCTCGGGAAGATGAATCCGGGCAAGGTGATCGACGCCTATCCCGTGGATGAGAACCTGCGATGGGGCACGCACTACCATCCCTGGGAGACGGCGACCCATTTCTCGTTCGCCGACGATCGCCGGAGTTTCGCGTACGCCGCGAACCGGTGCGTCGGAACCGGAAAGTGCCGCAAGCACGATACGGGGACGATGTGTCCCAGCTACATGGCCACGCGCGAGGAGAAGCACTCGACGCGCGGCCGTGCGCGCCTGCTGTTCGAGATGCTCGAAGGCAATCCGTTAGGCAACGGCTGGCGGGACGAAACGGTGAAGAGCGCGCTCGACCTGTGTCTGGCGTGCAAGGGGTGTCGCGGCGAGTGCCCGGTGAACGTCGACATGGCGACCTACAAGGCAGAGTTTCTCTCGCACTATTTCAAGGGCCGCCTTCGTCCGGTTGCCGCATACGCTTTCGGGCTCATGTACTGGTGGGCTCGAATCGCCTCACGCATGCCCCGCGTGGCGAATTTCGTCACCCAGACGCCGGTGTTGCGCGACATCGCAAAGGCGTTGGTGACGATGGCGCCGGAGCGGCGCATTCCAGTGTTCGCGCCGCAGACGTTCAAGGCGTGGTTCCGGAAGCGCGGCGTTCGCAACGCCGGCAAGACGCGCGTCATTCTCTGGCCTGATACGTGGAACAACCACTTTCATCCTACCACCGCTCAGGCGGCGGTCGAGGTCCTCGAGGCAGCAGGCTATCAGGTGATCGTGCCGCACGCCTCGCTGTGTTGCGGGCGGCCGCTCTACGACTATGGCATGCTGGATCTCGCGAAGCGGATGCTGCACCAGATTCTCGACGCATTGCGCGCCGAGATTCGCGCAGGTGTGTGCGTGGTTGGGCTCGAGCCGAGTTGCGTGTCGGTGTTCCGGGACGAGATGGTGAATCTGCTTCCTGACGATGACGACGCGCGCCGCCTGAGCAAGCAGACGTTCCTCTTGAGCGAGTTTCTCGCCTCGAAGGCGCCTGCGTTCGCGATCCCCGCGTTGCACGCCAAGGCGCTCGTGCACGGTCACTGCCACCAGAAGGCGGTGCTCGACTTCGACAGCGAGACGACGCTGCTCACGAAGGTCGGACTGGATTACACGGTGCTGGATTCGGGATGCTGCGGGATGTGCGGGGCCTTCGGATTCGAGAAGGGCGACCACTACGATGTTTCGATCAAGTGCGGAGAGCGCGTGTTGCTGCCCAAGGTCCGTGACGCCGCGCTCGATACCTTGATTGTGAGCAACGGATTCAGTTGTCGGGAGCAGATCGCGCAGACGACGGACCGGCAGGCGATGCACCTTGCGCAGGTCCTGAAGATGGCGCTCGACGGCGGGCAGCCGCGGCCGCGACCGGAGCTCGCGTACATGCCGGACATTGCGGCCCAACCGAAACGTGGTGGTCGTTCGCGCGAGGCAAATGCCTAACCGATTGCCGCCGCTCCCAACGCGTGGTCGACGATGTCCTGTGCCTGGCGCAGGATGCTCCGCAGATGGCCCGCGCCCTGGAAGCTCTCCGCGTAGATCCGGTAGAGGTCCTCGGTCCCTGACGGCCGCGCCGCGAACCAGCCGTTCTCGGCCACCACCTTGATGCCGCCCAGCGGCGCGCCATTGCCCGGCGCGCGATCCATCACTCCGGTCACGACCTCTCCGGCGAGCTTGGTGATTCGTATCTGCTGCGGCGAAAGCGTCGCCAGCTTCTTCTTCTGATCGACCGTAGCCGGCTCGTCGACTCGATCATCGGCGGCTTCGCCTAACGCACGCGCAAGGTCACGGTACAGCTCGCCCGGATCCCGGCCCGTACGCGCGGTGATTTCGGCCGACAAGAGCGCCGGCACGATGCCATCCTTGTCGGTCGT
>DAHUXU010000730.1 GCA_027307005.1 Gemmatimonadota bacterium | reverse complement strand
CGCTTGATTGTCGCGCCGGAGGCGCTGTCCCGCTTTTATCTCGACACGGTGACGGGCAGCCACACCCATTCGCAGGTGGGCGCCTCGTGGATGACGCGCGAGGATCGCTTGAGCGAGATCGATGACTACATCGAGTACCTGGACGCGCTGGCCGATCAGATTCGGCGCGACGTCGGCGGCCGGCTTCCGCGCGTGGTGACGCTTGGTTTCTCGCAAGGTGTGGCGACGGCGTGTCGGTGGGCGACGCAGGGCCAGCTCGTGACCGACCGGTTGATCATCTGGGGTGGCCTCATCCCGCATGATCTCGAGCTGGCGACGCTTGCCGCGCCGGGTGGCGCCCGGGCGGCGGACATGGTCATTGTCGTCGGCACGGAGGACGGGCTCGTCACGTCGGCAGCGGTCGCGGAGCAGGGCGAGCGCATGGCGCGCGAGTCGATTGTGGCGCGCACGATCACATTCAACGGCGGCCACCGCCTTGATGACGAGACGTTGATTTCGCTCGCCGCCAGCCCGGCGGGAGTGCCGTAAGGCACTACGGCGCGCGCTGCCTAACCGGGACAATCGGATCGACCCTGTCGGCGGCGGCGATGAGCGAATCGCACACGTGGCCGCCGGTGCCGAGCATGTGCCCCTCCAGTGCCTGAGCAACACGGCGAAACGCCAAACTATCGATACGGCGAACGTATGCCGTGTCGAGCGCGGATCTGATGCGTATCGACGTTTCCGCATCGCCTAGTACGCGAGAAATCCGCACTCCCTCGCACATGATTTCTTGTTCGACTGCGACAGGATCGCGAGACGTGAGCTGCTGACGCACCAAGTTCACGAATCTGTCGGTTGCATGCGGGTAGCGGGTCACGCTTTGCGGCGCTGAGTGCACGCCGTTTCGTGGCGGGCGCCGACAGGCGCTCGCCACGATGCACAGCACAGCTGTGCCAAGAATCGATCGAATTAACGGCGTTGGCACGCTTTACTGCTGCCGCTCGAACGTCACCGGAAGCGCCGCTTGTACAAAGCCCACACCAAAAATCCACTGTAAGGTATCGAAGCGACCAGACAGCTTTGTGTGCTCCTCGTTCCACCCGAGCCGATACGATGAGCCGGGGTTGCCGCCAAGGATGACGGAGTCTGTTCCGATCGTGCTGACCGTGTAGAGCGAGTTATTTACAGCGGCGCTGAGACGTCCGAACTGCCTTGTGAATGAGAGTCTAAGGGTGCCAGCAGGGAGCGGCACGGCACCCGGGTGAGCCACTGTGCCGCTCAAATGCTGATCGTCACCGAGGAAGCCCTCTTGATACGAAGCGATATAAGTAAAGGTGAACGGATCTTCCTGCGGGACAGGGTTGAAGACGGACACCGCTGACTCCGCGCGACGATTTGAGCGGTGTGCCACGACGGATCCGCCGCCTGAGCCAACACCGCGAGCCGTCGCAGAGAGTGGGCCGATTGGCGTGACCGAGACGACCGTTGGTGTGGTGCTCGTCCAAGACACTGACCGCCCGCCTAACGTATCCCCGTATGCATTCAAGGCGCCGGCAGTAAGGGTCGTCGCCCCGCCCACCGAGAGGGTGACCGACGTCGGCCGGATTACGAGGCTA
Source organism: Gemmatimonadota bacterium (assembly GCA_027307005.1). Lineage (GTDB taxonomy): Bacteria > Gemmatimonadota > Gemmatimonadetes > Gemmatimonadales > Gemmatimonadaceae > JADGGM01. The sequence goes on along the minus strand of DAHUXU010000730.1, from coordinate 1,696 downwards.
GACACGCTGCAGGCGCGATACACGTTCTCGAGCCCGGCTCGTATCGCGGCCCGCGATTGAGGCTGGAGAAAATAGCTTTCGAGCACCTGGTGCAGCAGGATGCCGGTTGGCTTGAAGATCGTCGCTATAGATGGATGATCGAGCAGCTCTTCTGAAAGGTCGGTGTCGATGGGTTCCCATTCGTTGTCTATCAGTGGAACGACATCGCCGCGTACGACAATCGGAGCGATGTAGTGCTCGGATAACTCCCACCGATGGCTCGTCGGTGAGGCGAGTGAAACCAGTCCGATGCAGGTCGAGTCCCTCGTTGGATCGAATTCGTGAGTGACCGAGTGCAGGCGATGAATTGCTTGATTGGCCATCAGGTTGCCCTGCGAATGCGGCACCAGGATCACGTGGGTGCCGGCTACTCGTAACTCCTGAATCCGAGATGCGAGAGCAACAGCGTCGATTTCGGCGCCATCGGTATTCGCAACGATGGCCCACATCTGGCGAATGCATTCCAGGAGATCGTGATCCGAGAAGCGCCGAAATGCCGCATCCGACGTGCACTTCTCCATGAACGCCCCGAACGAATTGGCGCCTACGTAGCCGAACGCGAGACGCGCTGCGAATAGCGACACGCAGTGCGCGCGTTGTTGCTCCGGCGATGGACGCTGTTCACTGTAGGTGCGGTTATAGAACAGCTTGACGTCGAAATCGTCGTTGGCGTGAAATAAGGAAATTTCGGAAACAATGTTCCGAAGCTCGAACTGAGTCGCAATTGCGCCTTGTGGTCCGAGCTGGGGTGTCGCGATGCCGTTCACGTACACAAAGGCCGTCTGCTCGGTGCTGTCTGTCGCCTCTGAAGCATCCAACGCGCGAACGGATGTTCGCGGAACTGCCAAGCGCGCAGACGTCATGTTAGGCGTCGTGTCGCCCGTGGTGAAAAGATGTCCAGCCAACGCCCCATCCACTCTCCGTAAGGCAGCCGAGTCGCGGATCGGATCGAAGGCGAGAAACTCCACGTCGCGCACGTCTCGCAACGACTCCTCCGCCACGCGCCCCGATGACCCCACGTACGCCGACGCCACGTCGAGATACGCCTGGTATGCCCCGACCGGATCCGCCGAGGTCAACACCGCCCGCGCCAACGCATACAATGGTAGAGCAGCGCTGCTCAACACGACATGCCGATCCGCTGTCACCGTCAGCACGTGCTCCGTGTCCGTCACCACGACCCCCGCCTGCGACGCCGGCATCCCGTCCAACCGCACCAGCACGTTCTCGTAGCCGCCCGCCGCGGCAAACGCATACGGCACCCGCGTCCCGTACGTCCACAACGAATCCGACGCACCCGGATCGCCGCGCACCCCCGGCCCGACGAGCACCGTGAACCGGCGCGGCGGCCGCTGGATCCAGAATCGAATCGGCAGAGCCGCGTCCGGATTGACCATCGTTCCGTTAGGCGACCAGACGGAATCACGCCCGTCGCGCGTGCCGCGAACCCGCAGATCCAGGTGGCCGAGCTCCGAGCCGTCGACGATCACCCGCAGCCGTAAAGCCGCGCCGCTGTCGCCCATCGCACGCGGGACACGCCACTCCGTCTCATAGCTCGCTCGCCCTGCCTCCGCGACCCGCGCGTCACCCACCACCCGCAGCCCGCCCGCCGTGTCGATTCGCGCGATCGCCGCTCCGACACACGCGGTGTCCGCTC
>DAHUXU010000715.1 GCA_027307005.1 Gemmatimonadota bacterium | reverse complement strand
TCGGTACGACGACGCGCGACAGTGGGTCACGAGCGCTCTGGCCGTGACCGATTCGGGTCTGCGCCGTCGCGATCAATCCGCGAATTCGCTGGCGTACACGGCGTCGCAACTCTGGTACAACATGGCGTTGCTGGACACGGCGCGCCACGATGCCGCGGCCAGCCTAACGGACATGGAGCGGGCGGTGGCCGTCGCGCGGCGGCGGTTCCACACGGACCACTATAACGGCAGCCGGAGCTGGCTCGCCCGCATGCAGGGCTTTGCCGCGATGTTCGCGCTGGCCGTCCGGCGGTACGACGCAGCCCTGGGCAGCGCCGACAGCTCGCTCGCGAATTGGGATGCGCTGGTGAAAATCGGGCGTACCACCTCCGACACGCAGTGGGTCTCGCAAGGGCGGTTGGCCATCGGCATGGCGCTCATGCAACAGGCGCGTGCACAGTTAGGCATGAAGCGGCCGCGGGCGGCGGTGGCGGCCGCGTATGCGGCGCGCGACACGCTCGATACGCTGGCGCGGGCGCAGGGCACCGCCACCGACTTCTACGACCTCGCGGCCCTCGAGGACTCGCTCGGCCAGGTCGCCCACGACGTCGGCGAGCTCGCGGTGGCGGACTCCGCGCTCGACCGCGCGTTTCGGATCGACTCTGCGCTCACGTTTCGATCCACCGTGACGTGGCCCGAGCTGCGGGCGTATCACGCCGCCGTCGGCATCATGGCGGCGCAGGCGGGGCAATGGGTTGCCGCCGACACGATCGGCACGGACTCAGCGACCAAAGCGGCGCGACTGCAGCGGATCGGCAGCGCGGTCCTGCGCTACCGGCAGCACGATCTCCTGATCTCGCGCTACTTCTATCGGCAGATGCTGCCGAGGGCCAGGACGCGCGCCGATACGGACAGCGTCAACGCCCGGGAAGGCGATGCGTTAGCCGTCGACCTCGGCAACATGTCGTGGCAGAATCTGTTGTTAGGCGACGGCCACACCGCCTTGCGGTTCGCGCGCGAGGGCATCGGGTACTCGGCGAAGCAGTCATTTATCTTGGTGAACGAGTTCAACGCGATGGTGCTGAGCGGCCTGTCGGACGACGCGCGCGCGTTTTACGCGAAGCATCACCGCAGTAACGTGGAGACCAACCCGTCGACGCCGTTTCCCTGTGCGATCGAGCGGGACATGATCCAACTCTCGGCCTGGGGCGCGGCGACGGTCGCCCAGCATGCGTTCGTCACACAGCTGTCGGCGCCGGACCGCGCGCATTGTGCGCAGTGAGGCGCGTGCGTGTCAGGTCCGGGGCGTGCCGCGCTCCAGCCGCAGCCGGCGCCACGCCATGCCTAACATGGCGAGGCCGACGACGATCATGACGATGCCCCACACGAAATTGATGTTCACGAAGAGGGATCGCTCGTAGAGGCTGGCGTCGCCGCGGGTGGCGAGACCATACCCGGCGACGAGGACTCCCAGGACAGTGAAGAGGCCGCCGATGGGCAACCGGATGTCCAACCGCATCATTTCGGTCATGGTGCCTCCTTCGCCGCGCGCTCGCGGCTAGCAGCGATGCAGACGGCTCAAGAGAATCTCGGGACGGTGTTGGCACAACTTGCGCGCCGCATGCCGGACGGACGTCTGGCAGTTGTGCTTGCAGTTGGCGTGGTCGCCGCCCTCGCCGCCATCGTGTTCGAGCCGCCGGCGTGGTTTCAGCTGCTCGCGGCCGGGGTTTGCTTGTTCGCCTTTGGATCGTGGGGGATCTCCGACCGGGTCCTTCACGAAGAAGCAGCCGGCGCGCTACGGAGGCATCCGCTCGTGCGAGCGATGCGTATCGGGGCGGTGGTGTTGGGCGTCTGCGGCGGAATTGCTCTCGTGCTCGGCGTGTTCGCTCTGATGGTCGGCAACTGGATCAGTTAGGCTCAGGCGCCCATTGGCCCCGATCGAGGCAGATGCACAGCGTGTTCTCTCGTTTGGCCGTCACGTTCAGTAAGGCGCCGAGGGCCGGGCTCCTCCTCGGCTTCGCGCTTCCCGGCGGTGCTGCGTTGGGCCTGCTCATGTTCGGCGCCAATACGCATCACGACGTGCTCGTGCGGGTGGGCGGCGTGACCGCCGTGATCCTGGGCGTGCTGCTGCTTGCTGTTGTCACGTGGTACCGGCGGGAGAGCGTCGTGAGCTCGGCGATCGTTCTCGCGTTGGCGTGGACGTTTGCCCGCGTGATCGGACTCGGTTTCGGAACGTTGATGCTCTCCAAGTCGTTAGGCGCCGTCGGCTACCTCATGCTTGGCGTGTTCCTTGGGCTTCCACTGTCGATGCTCGAGGCGTTGGTCATCGGCGGGATACTCGTGGCGGGATTGCGGCGCATCAGGCCGAGGGGTGCGCCGTTGGGAATCGACGGGACGCGCCAGCCCTGACGGCTGATAGACTTCCCACCTCCGGCATCTACGCTCATAAAGACACGGACGCAGCAGGGACACAACGGACAACGCACGGATCGCTCGGCTACGGCCGATGGTGCGTGCTGCGGCGAAGACCGAATCCCACGCCTAACACCGCCGCGAAGTACGCGGCCATGATCGCGTAGTCGATGCCGCCGAGCCGGGTGACGGGCGGCACGCGGGATCAGTGGGGCAGGGTGGACAGTGCAAACTGCACGGCGAGATCCGTGGCGCTCCACAACTGGACGTCGGATGCTGTGCCGTATCGGGTGGGCAGCAGCCGGCCGTTCGCGATGCGGTAACTCCAGAGCTCATTGTGCTCCAGGTGCGACGCGGTCACGGCGACAAGGGTGCTGTCGAGCGCCGCGCGCAGCGACTGGACGTATGGGGCCAAGGATGGTTGGGCGAGCCGCCCGCCGTCATCGTATGCCGCAGCGATCTGTTTGGTGAGGCCGAGCAGCAACAGGCTCACTTCGCGCCCCCATACCACGCGCGGCGAGTGATAGGCATCCTGGCGGAATGCATTCCACACCGATGTCGACGCATACGCATCGTTGGAGACCACTGGGCCGAGGCCGCCAACGAACAGACCGATGGGATACGGACGCACGAACGGCGCGACCTCCCGCAGCACATCCGCAGGTTGCATGCTCCCGGCGATGATGCGTGCGGTGTAATCGGAGAGAAAGAGATCGGTCGCGGGATCGGTGTTGACGATGGGGATGGGCAGGGCGGCCGAATCGAGTGACAGCGCGAGGAACACGAGCGAGTCGCGATCCGCGTGCGTGCGCACGAGCGTCTTCTCCCAGTAGGCACGTTCTCCGGCGGGCAGCCACGCGAGCTTTGCCCGGACCCGGTCGCGCACGTGCGCTGCATCGAAGCGCACGACGAAGTGGGATCGGGCGTCGCTCCACACCTCGATGGCGCGTGCGAGCGAAGCCGAATCGCGGAGCCAGTCGTCGAGCGGCGTGCGCGGCGCCCGCGGGACCACCGTATCGAGCGCAGCCGAGTCGATGCCTAACGAATGCAGTGCACGCACGATGACGCGGATCGATGTCAACGCCTGCGGCGCCCAGATGGCGTTGATGTCCATCGCGAAGCGGCCGTTGCCGTATCCGGCGTTGCTGTCGCGCCAACTGGCCGAACGCCAGTGCGTGGAATCGAGCTTGACAAAGCTCACGAGGCTGTCGGCGGCAGAGTCGCGCGTGTACGCCTGCGTCTCGGCCGAGACGAGCGCGAGCTCGCGCATGAGCAGCGCCAGGCGGGTGACGCCGTTCTCGGTGCTGAACAGAAACGACCGCTTGTCGGCGGCCGAGACGGCGGTGTCGGCCAGGTACCGCGCTTCGAGCACCGGCAGCTGGAACTCGTCATCCATCATGTGATAGTTCTCGCGTACGCGGCGAACGTTCGAGAGCACGCGGCGCGCCTCGGCGAGCACGCTGTCGTTGGGCGCGGATTCGTAGATCGTCATGAGCGAATCGTAGATCTCGGCGTGCTCGCGGATCGCTTGCTCGCCCAACGCTTCCTCGTGGGACACGTCGCCGCGCGGCCCGAGCTTGCGGAGCACGCTGGCGATCACCCGTCCGGACATCGCGGGCTGCCAGATGGGCCGCATCATCAGCGCGGTCATCATGCCATCGCGTCCGAAATACGTGGCGAAGTTAGGCAGGCCTGCCATGAGCTTCTCGTCGGAGCTCAGGAGCTCCACGCTGCGCACCTCGCGCTCGAGGCGGCGATACCGGAGGCAGGCCGGTGAGGACGCCGATCCGTGCGCCGCGGCGCGTGCGCGGTCGAGGAACGAGAGAAATGCCGGCGTGAAGATCTCATCGCGTGCGAGCGGCGTGAGCGGTGTCGCATCGGTGGTGACGCGCACGGCGATGCGAAGCGGCGCCGCGGCGCGATCCTCGATCGACACGAGATGACCAGAGACCGAGGCCCGCGACGTGCGCGCATCGCCTTTCAGCTCGAGCCGCAACCAGGTCTTCCCATCGAGCGCCGGTTTCTCGATGACCACAGTCCAACGGCCGTTCGCTTCGCGCAACACCGGCGCGGGGTTGAGGCGGCCGGCCAGCTCGCCCAGCGAGGTCGCATCGAGGAGCGCGAGCTGCCGCTGCCGTTCGTCGCGGCGAAGCTTGGCGACGTGCGCGACGAGCGCCGACTCCGGCGCGACGACGAACGGCGGCGCGCTGAACGGCCTGAGCTGCGCGCGTGCGTACTGGAAATCCCGCTCCACGCGCATCGTGCCT
>DAHUXU010000703.1 GCA_027307005.1 Gemmatimonadota bacterium | reverse complement strand
TGCCTACTTTGTAGGCAAAAACTCTCTGATGCCGCCGAATCTGCCTGCCGTCGGAGGCGCGGCGCGCTCGCGCCGTGCCGCACCGTTTGCTATCTCTCCCGGACGCACCGCACCAACACCCTCTGACGGAGAATCGCCGTGAACGACGCGAGCAAGGCCGTGTGGTACTGCTGGGACAAAATGCCCAAAGAACGTGTGTCCGATACGCTCGAGCGGCGCCTGGTGACCGGCGAGCGCATGATGCTCGCGCACGTCTATCTCAAGAAAGGCGCGGTCGTGCCCAAGCACTCGCACGACAACGAGCAGCTCACGTACATCCTCGAGGGCGCGCTCAAGTTCTGGCTGGGCGACAACGGCGAACGCGAGCTCGTCGTCGGCGCCGGTGAAGTTCTGTACATCCCATCCAATCTTCCGCACAAAGCAGAAGCCTTGCACGACACGCTCGACGTCGACGTGTTCTCACCGCCCCGCGCAGACAGGCTCGACAAAACCGACGCATATCATCTCTAGAATCGCTGACCCATGAACCTCGGTCTCGACGGAAAGGTAGCGCTGGTCGCGGCGGCCAGCAGAGGATTGGGACGCGCGATCGCCACAGAGCTGGCCGCCGAGGGCGCCACGATATCGATGTGCGCTCGCGACGCGGCCGCACTCGAACGCGCTCGGCACGACATCGAGTCGAAGACGGGGCGACCGGTCCTCGCGGTCACGGCAGATGTGTCGCGATCCGACGACGTCGTGCGATTCGTTGATGAGACGCTCGCGCGATTCGGACGCGTGGATGTATTGGTCACCAATGCGGGCGGTCCGCCCGCGGGTCTCTTCGAGGCGCACGACGCCGCAGCATGGGACAACGCGTTCCGTTTGACGCTCGCGTCGGCCGTCGAGCTGGCGCGCCGTGTGCTTCCCGGGATGAAAGAGCGCCGCTGGGGACGCATCATCAACGTGACATCGATTGCGGTGAAACAGCCGGTGGATTATCTGATCCTGTCCAACAGCTTGCGCGCGGCCGTGACGGGATTCGCGCGTACGCTGGCCACCGAGGTGGCACCGTTCGGCATCACGGTGAACAACGTGCTGCCGGGTTATACGCGCACCGAACGCATGGAGGCGCTGGCGGCGGCGCGCAACAAGGGCGAGGGCATCAGCCGCGAGGCGGCGTTCGCCGACTGGGAAAAGCAGATTCCGGCGCGCCGGTTAGGCGAACCGGACGAGTTGGCCGCGCTCACGGCCTTCCTGGCATCGGAGCGCGCCGCGTACATCACGGCGCAGTCGGTCGCCGTCGACGGCGGGTGGATCCGCGCACTTTACTAACGGAGGACGCATGAGAACCGGACAGGTCCGATGGGTCGCCGCCACCGCGGCCGTGCTGGCGTTGGCCGGCACGGCGGCGGGATCCGCCCGGGCGCAAGCGCCCTCGTCGGGCGATCAGGTGATTCGCGCCATGCACGACCGGTACGCCGGCAAGTGGTACAAGACGCTCACCTTCCAGCAGAAGACGACGCGCCGCACGCCGGCCGACACGATGGAAATCCAGACGTGGTACGAGACGGCGGAAGTCCCGGGACGGCTGCGCATCGACATCGCGCCGCGCGGCGGCATGTCGTACATCTACGCCAACGACAGCATCTACGTGACGAACAAAGACAGCGTGCTGCGTCGCCTGCCCGGCCGCAATCCCCTGCTCATACTCGGCTTCGATGTGTACGGGCAGCCGGCCGAGAAAACCATCGACGTCCTCAAGGACGAAGGGTTCAACCTCGGCCCCGTGCACGAGGACACATGGGAGGGACGTCCCGTGTACGTCGTGGGCGCGGCCAAGGGCGATACGACGTCGAAGCAGTTCTGGGTGGACAAGGATCGGCTGCTCTTCGTGCGCCTGCTCGAGCCGTCGCCGCGCGATTCCTCCAAGGAAGGAGACACGCGCTTCGATGACTACCGTCCGTTAGGCCACGGATGGATCTCGGCGCTCGTCGAGTTTTATTCCGGCGGGAAGCTGATGCAGCGCGAAGAATACTCGGACATCAAAGCGGATCCGAGGATCCCGGCGAATATCTTTACGCCGGGCTCGACGCCGGCGCCGATGAAGTAAATGCGGGAGGCGTGCGGCGGACGGCGCCCGGCGCGATGCCGGACGCCGTCGTCGCATCGGCTCAGAAGGTCACCTGCACGCCCGTGGCCAGCAACCGGTCGCTCTTCTTGAACCCGGGCTGCGGCAAGTTGTCGAAATGGACGACATACGAAACCTTGAGCGCGATGTTCGCGGAGAGGGATGCGACTAACGCACTCTCGGTGTTGAAGCGCAGATTGCGTCCGACCTTGAGGTCCGGCAGGACGTCGACGCCCTGCTTGAAGTACGCCGTCTTGCTGAACGTGTGCGTGTAGGTGCCCGCGACGCGCGCGGCCGGGAAATCGTTGGAGGTGGTGTCCGTATTGTGCTGTTCCGTGTACGACACGCCGAGCTCCGCGTTGATCGAATCGCGCGGCGTGCTCAGCGCCTGAACGCTGACGCCGAGCCCTTCCTCGAAGCGGCGGTCGAATCCGGCAAAGGTGTTTCGGTCGTACGTGCCCAACACATACAGCGACAGCCGGGAGCCAAGCGCGCGGTCGCCGCGCAGCAGTCCGCTCCACGTGCTGGCGGTCGTCGCCGAATCGTTCTTCCCGTAGATCACGGAGAAGCTTTCTGTGATGCCCCAGACACCGGCGGTCCAAGCGATGCGCTCGTCGGTATTCAGCGTGGTGACGCTGGAGTTGCCCGCCGCGTTCACCAGGCCGAAGTTCCCGGTGAATTTGATGGTTTTCTTGGTGGTGTCGGTTTGCTGCGCGGCAACCGCGGCTGTAGAAAAAAGGCAGAGCGCGACCGTCGCGCCGAACACGTGTCGAAGCATCATGGACGATCCCTGACCGGAGGGTGAACCTGGCGGGCTGTGAGCGCCAACGACGCGGGCACTTCCCGTGCGCGAATCTCGTTCGTTAGTTAGGTGTATCATGTTCGACAAGGGAGTCCGACGGCGCGCGTTGCGGGTGCGGCGTGCTCATCCGACGCCCGATACCTGAGGTCCACCGCTATGTACGCTGCCTTCGTTCGCACGACGTCTCTGTTGGGCATGGCGCTGGGCGCGGCCGTGTTCGTCGCCTGGCCGACGACCGCGGACGCCGGCCGCGACCCGGTGCCTAACCGAGCGGTGCAGACCCCGCGTCCGGCCAATCTGGAAACGGCCGTGCTCGCGGGCGGCTGCTTCTGGGGCATGCAGCTCGTGTTCGAGCACGTGAAGGGCGTGACCGCCGTCGCCGCGGGGTACGCGGGCGGCGACAAGAGTACGGCCACGTACCCGCAGGTGGAGACGGGCCAGACCGGACACGCCGAGTCGGTGCGCATCGTGTTCGACACCACGCAGGTGACGTATCGGCAGATCCTGCAGGTGTACTTCATGGTCGCGCACGACCCCACCGAGCTCAACCGGCAGGGGCCGGATGTCGGCACGCAATATCGGTCGGCGATTTTCTACGCGACGCCCGAGCAGCAGCAGATCGCCCAGGCGTACATCGCGCAGCTGGAGAAGGACAAGACGTTCGACAGTCCGATCGTCACGCAGGTGGTGCCGCTCAAGGGCTTCTATCCGGCCGAGAAGTATCACCAGAACTACGCGGTGCACCATCCCGATCAGCCCTACATCGTGATCAACGACCTGCCGAAGGTGGCGAGCCTGCGCGAACAGCTGCCGGCGCTGTACCGCGACCAGATGGTGCAGGCGACCAGCTGATCCGTTAGTCCGTTAGGCAGTTAGGCCGAGTGTGTCCGCGATGGCGCGCTCGGTCCGGGTGTAGAGCTCGGCCGCGAGCGCTGCGTCGCGCGAGAGCGCCGACCCGCGCGCTTCCTTGCCGTCGTAGTAATACCGGCCCGAGCTCGACGCGAGCTCGGGCGCGGCCGCGCACCAGACCTGCGTGCGCGCCCCCTCGTCGTTCGAGATCAGTAACAGCATCAGCGCGCGCCGGATGATCCAGGGCAGCGACCGCCAGATGTTCGAGGCGACGGCGCCCGGGTGCACTGCATAGCTCGTGACGCGGGTCGAGTCGAGTCGCCGCGCGAGCTCGCGTGCGTGCAGGATGTTCATGAGCTTGGACGCCGCGTACATGGCGAAGCCGCTTCTCGCGCCGACGGTGCGGCGGTCGAGCCACGTCCAGTCGAAGGCGTGCACGCGCTCGTGCGCCACGCTGGCCACGTTGACGATCCGTCCCTGGGGCGCCTCGAGCAGGAGCGGCAGCAGCAGCGACGTGAGATAGAACGGGCCGATGCAGTTGGTGCCGATGGTGATCTCGAACCCGTCTTGCGTTAGGCCGCTGGTCCCGGCGACCCCGGCGTTGTTCATAAGGACGTCGATGCGCCGGCCGGAATCGAGCAGCCGGCCGGCTGCCGCGCGAATCGACGCGAAGCTCGCGAGGTCGAGCGACAGAAACTGGACGTCGGCCGCGGCATGGAGTCGGCGAATCTCGTCGATCACGGCGTTCGCCCGCTCTTCCGAGCGGGCCGCGAGCACGACCGTGGCCCCGCGCTCGGCAAGCGCGATAGCGGAGGCGCGTCCGAGTCCCGAGCTGGCGCCGGTGACGACGACCGTCCGTCCGTGCAGGTCGCCGGTCACCACGCGGTGCCGATAGTTGACAATAGCAACGATAAAGTTGACATTGGCATCAGTACGCCATCAGGAGCTTCCCCGTGCCCATTACCGCCGCCGCCGACCCGACCCGCGCTTCGTCCGACACCGTCGAGGCCATCCGCCGCTTCAACCGATTCTATACGCGCCGCATCCATATTCTCGATGAAGCGCACTTGAAGAGCGACCTGCCCCTCGCCACCGTCCGCGTCCTCTACGAGCTCGCGCACCGCGACGCCATGAGCGCCGCCGACCTCGCCCGCGAGCTCGACCTCGATGCCGGCTACCTCTCCCGCATCCTCGCCGACCTCGGCCGCCGCCGCCTCGTCACCCGCCAGCGCGCCGACGACGACGCCCGCGTGAGCCGCATCCGCCTAACGGCTCGCGGACGCGCCCGCTACGCCATGCTCGACTCCCGCGCCTCCGACGACATCGCCGCGCTGCTCTCACCCTTGGGCGACACACCGCAACGGCGCCTCGTCGCCGCCATGGACGCCATCCAGTCCATTCTCGACGACACCCAACCGGACGCCGCCACGACCCCGTACCTGCTCCGCACCCACCGACCCGGCGACCTCGGCTGGATGGTCTGGCGGCACGGCGTGCTCTACACCGATGAATATGGCTGGGATGAACGATTCGAAGCGCTCGTCGCCCGCATCGTGTCCGACTTCGTCGCGCACTTCGACCAAGCGCATGAACGGTGCTGGATCGCCGAACGAGATGGAGAGAACGTCGGGTCCGTCATGGCCGTCAAGCACCCGGAGCGGCCAGGGGTGGCCAAGCTCAGACTGCTCCTGGTCGAGCCGTCCGCCCGAGGACTCGGCATCGGCCGGCGATTGGTGGACGAATGCATTCGCTTCTCGCGGCAAAGCGGCTACCATACGCTCACGCTCTGGACCAACAGCGTCCTGGTATCCGCGCGGCGCATCTACGAAGCAGCAGGATTTCGACTCGTGCACGAAGCGCCGCACAACGATTTCGGCGAGAATCTCGTCGGTCAAACATGGGAGTTGGCGCTCTGAGGCCAGGCCGCGACACGTTGTCATTCGCACGTACCGGCTCAAGCTTTCAGTAATGGATCGAACGCTTTCCGCGGCCCGGACGCCGCACCGCCTCACACGCGTCGGCGCACCGATCGGCATCGCGGTGGCTGCGGTACTCGTGCTCGCCCTTCTCGTCTGGCAAGGCGTCACGAGCGGCGGGGTCCCCAACCCCACGGCCGGGCATGCTACGGCGGCCGTTGCCGTGCTCGACATTGGCGTGCTGGTCTTTCGCGAGGGACTCGAGTCGATCCTCGTATTGTCGGCAATCACCGCGAGCATGGTGGACGGCCAGCGAACCTTCCGACGGCCCATCGCCGCCGGCGTCGGCGCCGGACTCGTAGCCACGCTGCTCACGTGGAGCATCGTGATCGCGATCGTCGACAACCTCACCACGAGTCTTCCCGCCCTCGACATCCAGGCGGCCACCGGACTGCTCGCGATCGTCGTCCTGCTCGTGGTGATGAACTGGTTCTTCCACAGGGTCTACTGGACCGGTTGGATCTCGCTGCACACTCGCAAGAAGCGGAAGCTCATGGACGAGGCCGATGGAATCGTCTCGCGCAGCGGTTTGTTGTGGGGACTCGGCCTTCTCGGATTCACCTCGCTGTATCGCGAGGGATTCGAGGTCGTGCTGTTCCTGCAGAGCTACCGGCTTCAGATGGGCGGCAAGATCGTCCTCGAGGGCGTGCTCGTCGGCGCCGCTGCAACCGTGCTGGTGGCGCTGCTCACGTTCGTTGCGCACCGGCGTCTCCCGTACAAGAAAATGCTGGTGCTCACCGGTACGCTGCTCGGCTTGGTGCTGCTCGTGATGGTCGGCGAGCAGGTGCAGGAGATGCAGCTCGCGCACTGGGTCTCGACGACGAACATCTCGTGGCTCGAGGGTCGGATTCCCGATTGGATGGGCCTCTGGTTCTCGGTCTTCCCCACCGTCGAATCGCTGGTTGCCCAGGTGGCAGCCGCCGCGCTCGTGATCGGATCGTACTTCGTCGCGCGCGGCCGCGTGCGCTCGAAATCGGCGGCGCGTACTGGCGATCCGGCTCATTCCTCCTCAATATCACCGCAGTCCGCGACGTTGGACCGGGAGCGCTGAGGCGCCCTCAGACCTTCACCGGAGGCGGCCATATGTGGCAGGACTTCAAGACGTTCCTCATGCGAGGCAACGTCATCGATCTGGCAGTCGGCTTCGTGGTCGGTGTTGCGTTCGGCGCGATCGTGAAGTCGCTGGTCGACGACGTGATCATGCCGCCCATCGGCCTGTTGCTGGGCAAGGTGGATTTTTCGAACCTGTACGTGTTGCTGCACGAGGGGACGAAGGCCGCGCCGCCGTATGCATCGCTCGCCGACGCAAAGGCCGCGGGCGCGGTGACGCTCAACTACGGTGCGTTCATCAACACGGTCATCTCGTTCATCATCATTGCCGCGGCGGTCTTTCTGATCGTGCGGTTGGTGAGCAAGCTGCACAAGGCGCCGGCGCCACCGCCTCCGTCGACCAAACCCTGTCCGTACTGCGCGACGGACATTCCACTGGCGGCCAAGCGGTGCCCGAACTGCACGTCGCAGCTGGCGGCTGCCTAACGGACTAACGGATGGAAGCGCTCCGCGTCACTCCTCGCGGAGCGCCTCCATGGGCGACACCCGAGACGCGCGCAGCGCCGGCAGCGCGGCGGCGACCGCGGCGGTCAGCGTCATGGCGGCGACGGCGATCAAAATCGATGACGGGTCGAACGCGCCGACGCCGAAGAGGCGGCTCTTGAGCAGCGGCGCCGCCGCGAGCGAGGCGGGAATGCCCACCGCGGCGCCGATCGCGACGAGCAGCATCGATTCGCGCAGCACCATGCGCGTCATCGCGCCCGCCTGCGCGCCTAACGCCAAACGCAACCCGAACTCGGCCGTGCGCCTAACGGTGGCGTAGGCCATCACGCCGTACAAGCCGAGTGATGCCAGCACGAGCGCGAGGAGTCCAAACCCGCTCACCACTCGCGCGACGAGGATGTCGGTGCTGATCGAGTCCTCGATGTTCGCGTTCACGGGCGTGACACTCAACACGGGCAGCGACGGGTCGGCTGCTTTGAGCGCGAGCCGAACGGGCTCGACGAGGCGCGCCGGGTCGATGCCGGGACGGGCTCGAATCTCGAGATAGAACTCCGTGGGCAACGCGGCCGCATAATTCTTCGTTCCGGTGGTGCCGCCGAGCTGCAGCGTCGATAGGTAGAGGCGCCGCGAGGCCGGCGCGCGTACGTCCTGCTCCTCGATGTCGCCCACGACACCCACGATCTCGAACGTGGCGCCCTCGATCGTGAAGTGGTGTCCGACGGCGTCGCCGTGCGGATAGTAGTAGTGCGCCGCGGTCTGATTCATCACTGCCACCTTGGCGGCGCTCTCGTTGTCGCGCGCCTCGATGCCCCGGCCGCGAATGAGGTGTGCACCGACCGTCTCGAAGTACCCGGGGCCGACGTCGTCGTACGCGGCCACCGTATCGGAGTCGACGCGCGCGGTGAAGCCCTCGATGGTGAACGTCGTGCCCGATTCGGTGCCGCTGAAGATGCCGTTTTCCGACAGGCTGGCCGAGGCGACGCCGGGCGCCCGCGACGCGCGCTGTATGAGGTCGCGCATGAGTGCGGTTAGGCGTGCATCCGCGTAGCCGACCTGGCCGGGTGCAACCCGCGCCACCAGAACCTGGTCGCGCGCCATCCCGACGTCGCTCGTTCGGAGCTGCACCGTGCTGCGCACGAGAAGTCCCGTCGCGACGAGCAGCACGACGGACAACGCGACCTGCACGATCACGAGCATTTTGCCGGGCGTGAGCAGGCGCGAGCTCGCGGCGCCGACGAGATTGCGGCCCTGGGCACGGAGTGCGCTCGCGAGTTGCACGCGCGTGGCACGCAGCGCCGGCGCCAACCCGAACAGCACGGCGGTGACTAACGACACGCACGCGGCGAAGGCGAGGATGCGCCAGTCGGGACGGACGTCGAGCGGGACGGGCTTCGGCCCGCCGCTGGCCAACCGGAGCAGTCCGATGCTGCCCCAATATGCGACCAGCAAGCCCAATGCGCCGCCGGCGATCGCGAGGATCACGCTCTCGGTGAGCAGTTGTTGGATCAGCCGTCCCCGACCGGCGCCTAACGCCATGCGCACGCTCATTTCGCGCCCGCGGGCGGCAGCCCGCGACAACATCAGGTTGGCGACATTGGCGCACACGATGAGCAGCACCAATCCCACTGCGGCCATCAGCGTGTACAGCGATGACGCGAAGGATGCTCTCCAGTTCGAGAATCCACGTGCGCCACTTTCCACCTGGATGGGTTTGGTTCTCAGCCCGCGCTGGACGTCGTCCAGGTATTTGTCCGCATGATCGATGAGCGTGCGCTTGTAAATGGTCGTGATCTGCGCGCGCGCCCGTTCTAACGACACGCCGGGCGCGAGCCGTCCCATGAGCAGCAGCCAGCTCGTGTAGCGATCCGCGAGGACGTTCTGGTGCGGATCGAGCACCGGCTGCATCAGGAGCGGCAGCCACATGTCCGGACGCTGACCCACGATGTCGCCGGTGAAATCACGCGGGGCGACGCCGATGATCGTCATCGGCACACCGTTGAGGGTGATCGTCGAGCCGATGGCCGACGCTGCTCCGCCGAACCGCCGCTGCCAGTACGAGTACTCGAGCACGACCACCGGGGCGTCGCCGGGATGTTTGTCTTCGTCCGGGGCGAACGTGCGGCCGGCGAGCGCGTGCACGCCTAACACCTGGAAGAAGTTGCCCGAGACGTAGCGGGCGCTCGGGTGTTCGGCGTCGGCGCCCGTGCCCGCGGCGCCTGCGTTCTGGGCGGCGCCCGCCTGCGACGCGGCCATGCTGATGAACCCTGCGCGACCGTTCGCGTACAGCCCGGAGAACACCGTGTTCTGATCGCGGAGGTCTTCATAGACCGGCACGGACGCGAGCGAGGGGTTCGGCGTGCCCTGCGACATCGAGTTCGTCCGGCGCGGGTCGCCGATCGACACCAGCTGCTCGGGATGCGGCACCGGCAACGACCGCAGCACCAAGGCGTCGATCAGTGTGAACATCGCCGTATTGGCGCCGAGGCCCAACGCAAGGATCACGAGCATCACGCCCCCCACGGTCGTGTGCTGGCGCATCGTGCGCAGCGCGTACGATGCGTCCTGCCACAAATCGGACAGCCGGTGGGCTCGTCGCATGACCCGCTCCCGGTCCCGGTCAATCGTTAGGCATTCGGCGCGCACGGCCGAGGCGTCGCCGAACTGGCGCAGCGCCTCGGCCCGCGCCGCGGCCGGGTCGAGCCCCGCCGCGGCGAGCTTCGCGATGCGCATCGCGAGATGAAAATCGATCTCGTCGTCCACGTCGCGGGTCACGCGGTGCGGACCCGTGTCGATGCGGAACCGTCGATCCGGCGTCATGGTTGCACGATGCACGCTCTCCCATCGCCACGCAAGGGGAGGGCGGTGCCCCCCGCTTGCTTGCCCATCCCTTGGACAACCGTACATCGTTCGTCGGATGCCGCACATTCGACTCGCGACACCCGACGACGGCGCTGCCTTCGCCGAGATCTACCGGCCGGCGGTTGTCGGCAGTCCGATCTCCTTCGAGATCGAGCCGCCCGACGCCGCCGAAATGTCACGCCGCGTGACCGCCGCGCTGGCGCGGTTTCCGTGGCTCGCGTTCGACGACGGCGGCGTCGCCAGAGGCTACGCGTACGCGGGGACGCATCGCGCGCGTCCCGCCTATCAATGGTCGGCCGAGGTCTCCGCGTACGTGCACGAGGACGCACGGCGGCGCGGCGTGGCGCGCGCGTTGTATACGTCGCTGTTTGCATTGCTCGGCGCGCTCGGATATGCGAACGCGTATGCCGGGATCACGCTGCCCAATCCCGCAAGCGTCGGACTTCACGAAGCGCTCGGCTTTCGTCCCGTGGGTGTGTTTCACCGCGTCGGCTACAAGCTCGGACGCTGGCACGACGTCGGATGGTGGGAGCGCCCGCTCGGCGATCTTTCTGCACGCATGGATCCGCCGCTCCCGATCGGCGCCTTGGCGGGGACCGCGATGTATGACGCGGCACTCGACGCTGGAGAGCGCGTTCTGCGTTCGTGATGTTCTCGCCAGCGTTGCAGCGAGCGCCCGTAAAGGCGGACAAAGCGAAAGGCGGACAAAGCGAAAAGGCGGACAAAGCGAAAGGCGGACAAAGCGCGGACACTGACGGAAACTGACGGACAGATGCTGGTGGCGTGCGCATAACACGGGGGACGATCCGGTTCTATCCGCCTTCTGTCCGTGCTTTCTCCTTTGGCCTTTTCAGTCCGCTTCTCGTCCGCGTTTATCCGTCTTGTCCGCCTTTGGCCTTTTCAGTCCGCCTTTCGTCCGCGTTTGTCCGTCTTGTCCGTCTTGTCCGCCTTCAGTCTTCAGTCCGCGCTTGTCCGCCTGTAAAGGGTGGCGGCGTTGCCGCCAAGAATCTTGGCGCGCTCCTCGGGCGAGACGCGCAGTGCCGTTAGGCTGTCCTTCATGAGCGCGATGCTGCCGATCATGTGCGGGTAGTCGCTGCCCGCCAGGATGTGGTCCGCGCCCGCGAAATCCACCGCAAGCCGGAGCGCCGCCGGGTCGAAGTTCACCGTGTCGAAATAAAATTCGCGCAGATACTCGCTGGGGGCACGCGTCACGTGCTCGCGGCAGTCGGGGAATGCACGCCAACCGCGGTCGAGCCGTTCGGCGAGATATGGAATCGCGCCGCCGAGATGCGCGAGCACCCAGCGAATGCGCGGATACCGCTCGGGAATTCCGGCGAACACGAGATGCGCGGCGGCGAGGCTCGTGTCGAACAGAAAGCCAACGAGCGCCGTGAGCCAGTACTCGGTCATGCCGGTCACGCTCGCCGGATTGGTCGGATGGATGTGCAGCACGGCGCCTAACCGATCGGCTTCGGCGTACAGCGGCTCGAAGCGCGCGTCGGCCAGGGGCACGCCGTTCACGTTGCTGAAGACCATCGCGCCGGCGAAACCCAGCTCGGTCATTGCCCGCCGCAGCTCGGCGGCGGACGCCGCGGGATCACAGAGCGGCAGCGTCGCCAGGGCGGCAAAGCGCGGACCGCGCTCGCGCACCACCTGTGCGAAGGCATCGTTCACCAGGCGCGCGAGACGCACCGCGCGCGGCGGCGCTTCGACGTGCGTGCCGGGCGTCGTGAGCGTGATCACCTGCGTGTCCACGCCGTCGCGCTCGAGCACCGACTGCCGGTAGGCGATGTCGCGATGGCCTCGCACCGCGACGTTGTAGTCGCCGGGATAGTGCACGACGGGATTCCCCGACTCGTCTTCCGTTAGGCGGACGACGCTCTCGGGCTCGCGCAGCGCGTCGAGGTAGGCCGGCGGGTAATAATGGTTGTGGACGTCGATCAGCATGCGAGGTGGCGAGAATCGGTGAAGGTGCAATCGAGCCGCGAGGGGGCGGTCTCGTGACGCATCGCGGAACCCGGTCGCGAGCGTTCACAGCGCAGTGTCCTACTATTATAGTAGGGTGACCGCAGGGACCCCCCGCCGATACTCTCACCCATCGCGCGTGCTCGCAATGCGACGCTTCGCTCTGGCTCTCAGCCTCGTTGTTCTTTCTGCCGGCGCCGCCGCGGCGCAGCGGACGACGTTCACCCACGCCGATACGCTGCGCGGGACCAACGGACCCGGCCGGTCGTGGTGGGATGCGACGTTCTACGACTTGCACGTGGCGGTGAACCCGGCCGATAGCAGCATTCGCGGCTACAACGGCATCACGTATCGCGTAATCGCGCCGGCGAACGAGATGCAGATCGACCTCCAGGTCCCGATGGAAGCGGACAGCATCATCGAGGACGGCCACGCGCTGACGTCGCACCGAGATGGCAATGCGCTGTTCGTGACGATGCCGTCGCCGCAAAACGTCGGCGACACCAGGACGGTCACCGTGTATTACCACGGCCATCCGCGCGCGGCGAAGCGCCCGCCGTGGGACGGCGGTTTCATCTGGCAGCACGACAGCCTGGGTCATCCGTGGGTCGCGACCGCCAACGAAGGACTGGGCGCCAGCGTGTGGTGGCCCAACAAGGACATTCCCGCCGACGAGCCCGACAGCCAGCGCATCGCGATCACCGTGCCCGACTCCATGACCGATGTGTCTAACGGAAGGCTTCGCAGCACGACGCACAACAGCGACGGCACCACGACGTACGAATGGTTCGTCACGAACCCGATCAACAACTACGATGTCGAGGTCAACGCCGGCACGTACGCGCACTGGCAGCAGATCTATCACGGCGAGCACGGCAACCTCACCATGGATTTCTGGCCGCTCGCCTACCACCTCGACACGGCGAAGGTCGAGTGGCAGCAGGCGACGTCGATGCTCACATGCTTCGAGCACTGGTTCGGCCCGTATCCGTGGTATGCCGATGGATACAAGCTCATCGAAGCGCCGCACCTGGGCATGGAGCATCAGAGCGGCGTCGCGTACGGCAACCACTTCAAGAACGGCTACCTGGGCCGCGACCTGTCGAGCACCGGCCACGGACTGAAGTGGGATTTCATCATCGTGCACGAGAGCGCGCACGAGTGGTGGGGTAACAGCCTAACGGACAAGGACCACGCCGACATGTGGATCCATGAAAGTTTCGCCAACTACTCGGAGTCCCTGTACACGGAGTGCCAGCAGGGCAAACAGGCCGGCGCCGAATACGTCATCGGCACGCGGCGACTCATCAGGAACGACAGTCCGATCGTTGGGCACTTCGGCGTGAACGACGAAGGCTCGGAGGACATGTACTACAAGGGCGGCAACATGCGGCACACCATTCGGCAGATCGTCGGCAACGACGAGAAATGGCGCGGCATCTTGCGCGGCCTGCAGAAGACATTCCGGCATCAGACGGTGAGCGGTACGCAAATCGAGGACTACATCAGCCACGCCGCGGGCATCGATCTGAGCAAGGTGTTCGAGCAGTATCTGACCACCACGCAGGTGCCGGTGCTCGAGTATTCGCTCGACGGCGGCACGCTCGAATACCGTTGGGCGAACGTCGTCCCGGGTTTCGCGATGCCCGTGCGGGTGACGGTGGCGCGGGATAAATACGAGCGGATCCGCCCAACGGAGTCGTGGCAGATCAAGCGCGTCAAGCTCGCCAGCGCCGCCGAGTTCAAGGTGGATCAGAACTACTACGTGACGGCCCGCGTCGCAGGCGCCGAGGTGGGACGCGGCGACTCACATCGCTAACGATGAGGTGACGTGCGGCGCGCATGGGCGAGCGAAACGTGCTGCCCTGCAGCGAGCCGGGACCGGCGGACCCGATGGTCCGATGTCGCCGTCGGCCGTTATCGAACCGGCGTCGGCACGAACCTCGAGATCAGATCCTGTCCACCGTTGGACGACGTCATGAACAGGCGCACCGCTGGGATGGCCTGGGAGGACAGCACGAACTCGGAGTTGCCCGGATTGGTGACGAACGTGAGATCGAACGCGCCGGTCACCGTCGCCTTGGTGCACTTCGCGCCGATCAGGTTCGACGGTGAGGAGAGCCGCAAGGTCAGACAGGCGCCCGCGGAACTGGTGAGCGAGGCACCGACGGCTTGCGTGGTGAGGTCGATGTCGGCAGTGGTGTCCTGCAGGAGCGCGACATCGATCAGATCGGACTGCACGTCCATCACCGAATACACGAGCTGCGACACCTCGCTTCCCTGCCACGCGACGACGACGAACACTGAATCGTTAGGCACAGGCGTCTTGCCGGCCGTCGTGCCGACCAGCTCCGCGGCCGCCACCTCGAACGTCTGGTCCGATCCGTTCACGCTCACCGTCACCGATTCCGGACTCACGCCGTGCGCGAGAATCGCGATCGGGTACTGGAGCAGCCGGAAGCGATCGAACTCGCCCGCGCTCGCCGCCTGTTGGGCGAGCGTATCGAGGTGACGCGCCTCGTTGAACGATGGCGCCGATGGGGCGGTGGAGCTGCCGCACGCGGTGAGCGCCGACAGACCACAGACCGCGGCCACGGCTGCGAACGGAGCGAGACAGGTCCAAGGCTTGTGCATCCAGAACACCTCGAAAGCGAGTGAGAGACGCGACCCCCGCAAGTATGCGGTGTCAGGGGATGAAATGCGAGTGTTGGGCGCGCACGACGCCGGCCTCGAAAGCCTTGACTCGTGCGACCCGGGGAGCGAGCTTCGGCCAATGGACAACTCAGCGCTACGCTCGCATCGCGCCCGACGGGCGCCCGCCGTTCGTTGGGCATTGATGTTCGCGGCGACGCTCGCTGCCGCGCAGTTGGTAGCGTGCGGCGAACCGATGCCGCTCGCCCCGTCGGCCAAACAAGTGGCCAAGCTCCCACTGCCGGCGGCGCCGAGCTACATCATCCAGTTCGGCAACGGCGGAGTGGTGCCGCAGTCGCTGAAGGAGTCCATCGCGAGCGCGGGCGGACGCATCGTGCGCGTCCAGCAGCGCATGGGACTGGCGTTGGTCACCGGACTCACGCCCGCCGCCGCAACCGCGCTCCGCTCATCGGGAGCGGCGACCCTGATCCTGCCCAACGTCCGGCGCCAATACGTGCGCGAGCGTCTCGCGGCATCGCACGTCATGTTGGGCAATCCCCGGGTCGCGACCGGCGCGTCGGCGCGGCGCCTCACTCCGTTAGGCGCCGTCGACCCCCGCTCGGCGCAGTTCTTCAGCGATCAGTGGAACATGGCGGTGATCCGCGCCGATTCGGCCTGGCAGGTCACCACGCAGGGCGCGGGCACCAAGGTCTTCATTCTCGATACCGGCGTCGACACCGCGCACATCGACCTGGAAGGCCGCGTCGACGCCGCCCTCAGCACGTCGTTCGCGTTCGCCGGCGGCGACACCACCGATACGCTGCCGCTGCCGTACTACCACGACGTCGCCGGACACGGCACGTTCGTCTCGTCGCTCATCGCGACCAATTCGTTAGGCATCGCCGCCGTCGCCCCACAGACGGACCTGGTCATGGTCCGCGTGCTCGATGACAATGGCGCGGGCGATGACTTCGCCGTCATCAGCGGCATCATCTACGCCGCCGACAACGGCGCCGACGTCATCAACGTCAGCCTCGGCGGATACCTCAGCCGCTCCAATGCGTTCGACCTCGCCATCTCGGATCTCATCCAGCGCGCCATCGACTACGCCGTCGCACGCGGCGCGCTGGTCGTCGCCGCCGCCGGCAACGAGTCGCTCAACTCGAACACGGCCACGAGCCCCAGCGGCAGCTATAGCGACAGCCTGCACGTGCTCGCCGGCGGTATCCGGCAAGTGATCAGCGTGGGCGCCACGGGTCCAGTCGATCAGAAAAACTTCGACTCGATCGCCGTGTACTCGAATTTCGGGAAGGTCGACGTGGCGGTGTGCGCGCCGGGCGGCAACACCGTCGACTCGACGAATTTCAGCGATCTCGTGATCGGCGCCTGCAGCCAGTTCGTCTTTGTCGAGTGCGCGAACGAACGCGCCTACCTCTCGGGCGCCGGCACGAGCTTCTCGTCTCCCCTCGTGGCGGCAGAAGCCGCGGTCATCAAGGCGCACGCGAGGAGCGCACCGAGTCCGACCCAGCTCGAGTCGTGCATCCTCAATTCGGCCGATGCCCCGAAAGGGAAATCGAAGCCGGACGTCAACTACAACTTCGGACGAATCGACGTCGTCAACGGAGCGCTCCGCTCGAAGTGCGCGTAAGGCGTCCGCGACGACATCGATCCGCCCGATCGATGGACCGCACTACTCCGCTTGCTTGCCCTTCGCGGTCGGCGGGAGTTCGCCGTTGAGCCGCAGATAGATTGCCGACTGGCTGTAGTGGTCGGCCCAGTCGCCGGTGGTCAGCGTCATGATCGCGGCACGCGACCGCGTCTTCCCGCCGAAGAACGGCAGCTGCTCACTCAGCTTCGAGTCATCCAGCTTCGCCAGCGCCTGGTCGCAGAAGGCGAAGGTCTCCTTGAGGCGCGCAATGAGCACCTCCTTGCTGGCGGTATCCGCCACCTTGGTGCGCGTCGGAGCCTTCTCGCCGCCGATCGTGCCGCACAGATAATCGTTGCCTTGGGACAGATGCACGACGATCTGGCCGAAGCTCATCTGCGCGGGCGTCGGCTTGAAGCTGTACTTGTCGGCCGGCATCGACTCGGCTGCGGCAACCAGATTCTTTCCAATGCTGCTGGCATGCTCGCGGAACGCGTCGGCTACCGGGTTC
>DAHUXU010000367.1 GCA_027307005.1 Gemmatimonadota bacterium | reverse complement strand
TTCGCGCCCGGCTCGGGCGCGAAGCCACGCGGCGAGTCGCTGCCCAAGGCCGATGTGCTCATCGTCACGTGGACCATGGATGAAGGGCACGCCCTGAGTCGTGTGCTCACGCCGGGCACGGACAGCAACACCGGCTGGAAGGCATACACGAAGAACTACGCGTCCATTTCCAGGCACATGCTGGCCGGCTGTCCGGCGCGCGAGAAAGAACGCCTGGGCACCTTCTGGACGACGACGATCGGCAAGCGCACGGTGGCGCTTTTCAAGTCCGATGCGCACATGTCGCAGGACGGTCCTGATCTGCCTAACGCAACCGTCTGGCAGCAGATCATCGCCGACTGCGCGCCCGAGTGGGTGATCACGACGGGCACGGGCGGCGGCATCGGGGCCCGCGAGGACGTGGGCGACTGCATCGTGAGCCGGTTCGTCTCATTCGACTGCCGCCGTGAATTCAAGCGTCTCGACGGCCGGCAGTACGCGAACGCCGTCAACGCCGCGAGCAAGAAATTCGCCTTGGCGGCCGAGCTCTTTCGCTTCAACGCGCAATTCCTGCCGGCAACGAACACACGCAAGCCGAAGATCGACGTGTCGACGTCCTATCCCACCGGCATCGCGACCACCGACTTCTTCGGCTTCGACAACACCGATCACACCTATGCCCTCGAGGGCCACGGCGCCCTGTCCGAAATGGGCGACGCCGTCCTTGGCATGGTCAGTCAACAGTTAGGCAGCAAGGCGCCGAACTACGCCATCGTGCGCAATGTCTCGGACCCGCAGATCTCGTCCGATGGCGCGACGCTCGCCCAGCAGAAGAACCTGGCCGGCGACATTTACAAGGCGTATGGGCGGTGGAGCAGCGTGTGCAGCGCGATCGTCTGCTGGAGCATCGTCGCCGCGATGTAGCTTTGCGCCGCACATCCCACCGACCCACGATTTCCTGGAGAGTGCGCCATGCAATTCAAGCTCGGCAAAAAGCCGGCGCTGTTCGACAGCCGGACGCTGATGTTCGGCACGTACGTCAAGGGTGAATTGCCGCCGCCGCCTGCCTCCGTCGACTATGGCAAGCCGATCAAGAAGTGGCCGATGTACGGCAACGACAAGTACGGCGATTGCACGTGTGCCGCGGCCGGTCACATGACACAGGTGTGGACCGCGCACGGCGGCAAGGAGGTCACGCCGACCGCAGCGTCGGTCATGAAGTTCTACGAGCACTTCGTCGGCGACCCGCCGCCTCCCGACGCCGGCTGTAACATGCTCGACGTGCTGCGCTACTGGCGTTCGACCGGGTTCGGCGGCCGGACAATCGACTCCTTCGTGTCGGTGGAGCCCAAGAACCATACGCAGGCGATGGATGCGATCGACCTCTTTGGCGCGCTGTACATCGGCGTCGAGCTGCCGGACTTCGCCGTCACCGGCGACATGCTCGCCGCGCCGTGGGTCGTGCCGTCGCGCGGTCCAACGGGCGATGCGGCGCCTAACCCGGAGAACGGCCACTGCATCCCGGCTGTCGCGTACGACGCGCGAAACCTCTACGTGATCACGTGGGGCGAGCGGAAGGCGATGAGCTGGCAGTTCTACGACGTCTACTCGGATGAATCGTACGCCGTGCTCAGCGACGCGTTCATCTCGAAGAGCGACAAGACCAGGCGCGGTTTCGATCTCGCCGCGCTGCGCACCGACATCGCCTTGATCGAGCACACGCCGAAGACGATGGCGACGTTCACGCGCAAGAGTCACAACGGATAGCCGAATGAGACTCCGTCGCGGCTTCCGGCGGGAATGGTTCGCAACGGGCGCAGCG
>DAHUXU010000651.1 GCA_027307005.1 Gemmatimonadota bacterium | reverse complement strand
CCCGCCGCCGAGGGAGGCTTCCGGCGTCCGACGCGTCCCCGGGTGTCCAACAAGGCGGGGCTCAACATGTTCGCGTGGGATCTGCGCTATCCCGACGCGGTCGGATTCACGAACCTCATCATGTGGGCCGGCTCGACCCGCGGGCCGATCGCCGTGCCGGGCACGTACTCGGTCCGCCTAACGGTGAACGGCAAGTCGCAGACGCAGTCGTTCGTGCTCAAGAAGGATCCGCGCGTCCACGCCACGCAAGCGGACTTCGAAGCGCAGTTCGCCCTCCTGATGAAAGTGCGCGACCGGCTCTCGGCCGCCGACAATGCGGTGCGCACGATCCGCAATCTCGAGTGGCAGATGGATCAACACGGGTCGTCCGCGCCGTCCGGCTTCGCCGATGCGGCGGGCGCCCTCAAGACGAAGCTCGACACGATCGAGGCGGCGATCTACCAGGTGCACAACCGCGCGAGCGAGGATCCGCTCAACTTCCCGATAAGGCTGAACAACAAGATCGCAGCGTTAGGCGGCTCGATCGCCAGCGCCGACGCCAGGCCGACGGCGCAGGACTACGCCGTGTACACACTGCTGTCCGGCCAGCTCGATCACGAGCTCGCCGAGCTCAAGACGACGCTGGCGTCCGGGCTTCCGCCGCTCAACGCGATGCTGCGCGGCGCGGGCCAGAAGGAGCTCGTGCCGTCCACGTCCGAGCCGCCGCAGAAGGAGGTAGCCGAAGTCGAGTGAGAGAGAAAGGGCGGACACCGCGCGGTGTCCGCCTTCACTCAGCGCGCAACACGCGCACCGGATCGGTGCGCGCCGACCGCAGTGCCGGCAGCAGCGCCGCCATGATGCCCACCGTCACGAGCACGACCGGCGCGACGACGAACGTCAGCGGATCCACGGCCGTCACGCCCGACAAGAGACTCGCGAGGACGCGCGTCACCGCGAGGGCGAGCACCAGACCAAGCACGCCGCCGCCGCCGACCATCACGAGTCCCTCCCGCATGAGGAGCCGGACGACTTCGTTAGGCTCCGCACCCAGCGCCATCCGAATGCCCACCTCGCGCGCGCGCCGCGCCACCGCGTAGCTCACGACGCCGTAGACGCCGATCATCGCCAGCGCCAGCGCGAGCGCGGCAAACACGCCGAACGCAATGGCGCCGAGCCGCGTCGGCAGCATGACGGCGCCGATGTGTCGCGCCATCGTCGTTCCCTGCAGCACCGGTATCGTCGGATCCACGTCGTGCAGCATGGCGATCAGCTCCGGCGTCAGCGACTCATCCCGTCCCGGAGTCGTGCGCGCGACGAGCATCGCATCCGGGTTCGGGCTCTGCGCGAACGACAGGAACATGAACGGTCGCGGCTCTTCGCCGAGCGAGCGCACCTTGGTGGTTTGCGTGACGCCGACGACTCGATACACGTTGGAATCGCGGCGGAACGTCTGCCCAATCGGATCCCTGCCCGGCCAGAACTCCTTCGCCATCACCTCGTTCACCACGGCGATGAGCGGCGATGCCGAATCGTCAGACGCTTGAATGCCGCGGCCGCGCAGAAGCCTAACGCCAGCGGCGGAGAAGAAACCCGAGTCGGCGGCCGCATAGTCGATCGTAAACCCCGGCTCGCCTTTGGGCGGCTGAAAGCCGGCGATGTTGACGAGAGCGGTCTGCGTGGTGATGATGGACAGCAGCAGGTTGTCCGTCACGCCGACGGCGTTCACGCCGGCAATCCGGCGGGCGCGCCCTTCGATGTCGTCCACCATCCGCTGCTCCTGCGGCCCCGTTTTTCGATCGCCCGGGAACCCGAACCAGACGACGCCGGCCGGCGCGCGTCCGAAGCCGGGATCGATGTGCTCGCGCGACTCGAGACTTCTCAAAAAGAGACCCGCCGTGACGAGCAGCACGAGCGACACCGCGATCTGGCCGACCACGAGCGCGCTCCGCATCGTGACGCGGCGCGGCGGACCGCCGCCGGTGTTCTCGTTCTTGATGACGTCGACGATGTTGGGCCGTGTGGCCTGGAGCGCCGGCAGCACGCCCACGAACATCGCCGCGGCGGTGGCGGCCAACACAGCGAAGCCGAGGATCCGCGCGTCCAGGTGCACGTCGACGGTGATCGGAAGCGGCAGCGGCAGGTCCGCGTGCAAGAGCGCGCCTAACGCAAGCCGCGAGAGGAAGACGCCGGCCAGACCGCCGACCGCCGCCAGCACGACAGTTTCCACGAGCAGTTGCCGGACGAGCGACCAGCGGGTCGCGCCGAGGGCCAGCCGAATCGCGATCTCCCGTTGGCGATCGCGCGCCTGCGCCAGCAGGAAGCTCGCGAGGTTCGCGCACGCCACCAACAACACCAGCGCGACCACGGCCATGAGCGCAGCGGCCGCCGGTACCACAATGTTGTCGAGAAGCGGGTTGACGACGATCTCGGTTTCCGGAATCACGAGGGTCGACGCAGAGCCCGGCCAGTAGGAAGGAAACCGCCGCTGCATTTCGGCCGTGAAGGCGCCGGCCATCGCTCGCAGCCGCGCTATCGATACGCCGGGTGCGAGTCGAG
>DAHUXU010000645.1 GCA_027307005.1 Gemmatimonadota bacterium | reverse complement strand
GAGACTGCCGGGCGCAGGTACGCCTCGGCTACCGTGGTGGCCGTGCGCTCGTACTCGCGGATCTCCGGCAGCACGTCGGTGGAGCACACGACGTCCAGCGCCGGCGCGAGCCGCGACAGCGCCGCGGCCATCGCGCGTTCGTGCGCCGGGTCGCCGTAGGCGTGGAGCAGCGACACGGCGACGATGGCCGGCGACGTGTCGATCGCCGCCCGCGCGGCGGCATTCGCGCCGTCCTCGTCCAACGCGCGAACCACGCCCTGCGGCTCGATCCGCTCGGGCACGGCCACGCATCGCTCGGGCGGCACCAGCGGCTCGGGATGCTGCCGCGCGAGATCGTAGAGCGACGCGCGCTCCTGGCGTCTCAGGGCCAGGATGTCGGTGGCCCCGCTGGTGGCGCAGAGGGTCACGCGTGCGCCGGTGCGCTCGAGCAGCGTGTTGGTCGCCACCGTGGTGCCGTGCACCAACCGCGAGACCGCCGACGGCGGCTCGCCTAACGCATCGAGCGCGTCCAGCACGCCCCGGCTCTGGTCGGCCGGCGTGCTCGGGACCTTGCGCGCCGTCACCCGTCCATCGTCGTCGATCGCCACCAGGTCGGTGAAGGTGCCGCCGACGTCGATCCCGACGGACGCGCCCCGCATCAGGGGCGCGGCCTGGCGACGCTCGCGCCCACCAGGGCCAAGGTCGCCACCACGCTCAGCATCCCGACCCAGTCCCCGAGGTGATCGTAGAGCGTGATCACATCGGTGGTCTGGGCCTCGTAGGTGCGCACCGCCGGCACGAACAGCGCCGTGGCGCCGTGCGACCTGCCTAACGGATCGACGTACTCGGAGATCCCGGTGTTCGCATCGCGCACGATGCCGACGCGGTTCTCGATCGCCCGCAGCGCGAGGTGGGCTTCGTGCTGGTACACGGCGATGCTCCGCCCGAACCACGCGTCGTTGGTGATGTTCACGAGCAGCGACGCGCCCTCCCGCCGGTAGAGCCGGGAGCGCTGCAGAAAGATCGACTCGTAGCAGATCAGCACGCCCACCTTGCCGAACGAGAAGGCGAACGGCTGCGGCGTGCCGCCGCGCCCCATGCCGCCGAAGAACTTGAGGCTCGCGAACCAGTCCGGATTCACGAACGGCACCCGCTCGACGATGGGCACGAGGTACGTCTTGTGGTACGCGGGCTGCAGGCCCACTCTGCCTAACGAATCGGCCACCAACGCCGCGTTGAAGTAGTCGTAGGCCGTGGGCGTGCGCCACACCACGTCGATCGTCCCGAACACGATCGGCGTGTGCGTGGTGGCCGCGAGCACGCGCATCGTGTCCGCCCAGTCGCGGTGCGCGTAGAAGTTGTCGGGCAGCGCCGCTTCCGGCCACAACATGAGCTGCGGGTCGTCGTGCGCCAGTCCCTGGCGCGCCAGCGACGACAAGATGCCGACGATGCGTCCCTGGTACTGCTCCTGCCACTTCTCGTTCTGCGGAATGTTGGGCTGCACCGCGGCCACGGACGCCAGGGGCCGCAGCGGTGTCGTGGCGATGCGCCACCAGCCGTAGACGGCTACGCCCAACGCCAGCACGATCGCGCCCCCCACCCGCGCCAGCACCCGCCGCTGCTCGGCCCGCGCGAGCCAGGCGTCCACGAGGAGTCCGTTGGTGGCCGCGATCCAGAACGAGAGGCCGCGCACCCCGCTCAGGTCCGCCGCCTGCGCGAACACCGGATGCTTGGCCACGGCGAGGCCCAACGGAAGCCAGGGGAATCCGATTTGCGGCAGATACAGCAGGAACATCTCGCTCGCCGCCCATACGACCGGCAGCAGGATGGCCATCGGCCATTTCGTTAGGCGACGGGCCGCGTACACGGCGGCCATCGTGAACCCGACGATCGGCCCCAACCCCAGCAGCGCGCCGGCAAACGCGAGGAACGCGAGATCGGTGTAGAGGCGCAGCGCGATCGCGATCCAGTACAGGCTGATGCCGTAGCCGAAAAAGCCGAACACGGTGCCCGTGCGCATGGCCACGCGCCAGCCGCTGCGCCGGTCTGCCGCGTCCGCCACGACGATCCCGACCGGCACCAGACACACGAACGCCGGCACCACGAGCGGCACCGGCGGAAACGCAAGCGCGAACAACAGCGCGCTCGCCAGCGCCATTGTCACTTCGAACCGCGTTGGGCGCCAGCGAACGTCGGTCACAGCCGCACCTCCTTCTGCTCGTCCGCCGACCGGTAGACGGCTTCGGCCAATCGATGGAGCACGAGCTGGTCGGTGGGCGCTTCGTACGCCGTCTCGCCGTGCACCATCGCGGCGAAGTGTGCGAGCTCGGCGCGATACGACTGCACGAACGCGCTGTCGCGTGTGGCCGCGCCGCGCGGCGTCACGTCGGTGGGCGTACCGTTCAACTCCTTCACGACGTGGAGCGGCGCCATGCGTGCGCTGCCGCGCGTCGCCAGCGCATCGAACCACCACCGCGCCTCGAGGCCGACGTACGACCACGAGACATCGATCGTGATCGTCATGCCCGATGCGCACTCGATGAAGGCGACCATCGATTCATCGACGGCGGCCGCGCCCTTGCCGCGCTCCATGTGCGCGCTCACGCGAACGGGCTCCGGATACTCGGCCAGCCAGAGCGCGAGATCGAGCAGCGGCAGTCCGAGATCGGTGAACGCGCCGCCGCCGGCTTCGGCGCGGCGATAGCGCCATCCCTCCCGCGTCTGCCGCTGCTCGTGATGCCCGGCGGCGATGCCGTGGAGCTTGCCTAACTCTCCGCCGCGCAGAAAGGTGTGCACGGCCTGCACGTCCGACCGGAAGCGGTGGTTGTTGGCGACGGCGACCTTGCAGCCCGTGCGCGATGCGGCCGCGAGGATGCGTTCGACGCCGCGGCTCGACAAGGCGAGCGGGCGTTCGCACAGCACGTGCACGCCGGACGCCAGCGCGCTCAGCGCGTGCGGCTCGTGCAGGTGGTTGGGCGTGGTGAGGACCACCGCATCCAGCTCGGCGCTCTCGAGGAGGTCCTCGATGTCGGTGTAGACGTCGTGGACGCCGAAGCGTTCGCCTAACGCACTGGCCTTGGGCCCGTCGTTGTCACAGAGGGCGACGAGCTCGGCCGCGCGCGACCGCGCCAGCGCCGGCAAGTGCGCCACCTGGGCGATCGCGCCCGCTCCCACCACACCGACACGCACCGGCGCCATCATCGCGCGTGCTCCGCGTTAGGCTTAAGCCGAGCCGACCATGGCCACCGTGGTTCCCGGATAGTAGGCACGAAGTATCGTCCGATAGTCCTGTCCGGCCCGTGCACGCCCGATCGCTCCCCACTGGCACATGCCGACGCCGTGACCATATCCCTTCCCGCGCACGATCACGCGGGACAACTCGCCGTCCGCATCGCGCTCGTTCTCGACCGTGAACGCCGTACTGTTCAGAATTTCGCCGTCCGATGATCGCAGCACGAAGCGGATGTTGTCCATGCGCACCGTATAGTGTCCGCGGTCGGTCACGATCTCGAGCGCGCGCACCCGGCCCGATGGCGTCCGGCTCTCGACCGCCAGCGAGCGCGGCGCGCCCGGTCCGCGCGACGACACGGTCGCGTAATCCTTGAGATAGCGATCCAACAGCGCGCGCAGCGCGGCGCGGGTAAAGGTTCGCTCCCAGCGGAAGCGCGGCGCGATGTCGCAGTAGAATCGATCGGTCCCCGGAATCCGGTCGCTGACCGACACCAGGTACGGCTCATCGGGGCTGCGCCAGATCTCGCTCGCGGCCGCCGTCCGGCCGCCGCACGCCGAATGATACGGCGCGTTCACCACCACGCCATGGTAGGTGAGCACCAGTCCGCGCGTCTCGAGCACCGCCGTGTCGCCTAACGGAGTTTCGGCGTCCGCACCGCCATACACCTGGTCGACCACGGTGTTCCGCATGTCGTAGGGCCGTGCATCGGAGGCGATGTGCGTGTACGCATAGCTCCGCGCGGCGATCGCCTGCGCGGCCACGGCTTCGCGCTCGGCGGCAGTCCGGTGCCCGATTTCCATCGGCACGACCCCGCGCAGATAATCCTCGAGGTACAGCCGATTGACGACCATCATGTCGTCGCCGTTCGCGGCCGGCATCACCCACACTTCGCCGCGATAGCGGGCACCGTGCACGGTGAGCACGGCGCCGCGCGAGGCCGCGCGCGCGACGAACGGCGCCGGCCGCTCCGCCGTCACCGTCCCGTCATCGTTCACGGCGCGGAGCAGTCCGTTCCTGCTCTGCACCGTCCACCGCTCGCCGCCCTCGGCGCGCACGAGCGTGCTCGCGCCGCCGGTATCGAACAGGCGCCAGGCCCCGGTTCCCGAAATCGTGACCTTGGCGGCGGAGGTCGCGAGCGCGATGCGCACCACGCGCCCCTGCCCGCCTAACGGCTGCTCGTTGGGCGCCGCGATGTCCGGCAGCTGTTCGGGGGTCGTCGTGTCGGCGGCCGGCGGCCGCAGCGCCGTCGTGTCGAGCACCACGGGCGGCAGCTGCCCCGCCGGTGGACGCGACGGATGCGAGCACGCCGCGAGGCACACGACCGCCGCGCACCCGGCGGCGACGGAGGCCTTACGAGACAACGGCGCCCAACGCATCGTCCAGCCGGTCGAGCGTCGCACCGATCTCCGCGTCGCCATGCGCGGCCGACATGAACGCGGACTCGAACGGCGACGGCGCGAGATACACGCCGCGCGCAAGCGCCTCGTGAAAGAATCGGCGAAACAGCGCCACGTCGGACGCCCGCGCGTCCGTGAAGGTGCGCACCGGTTCCGCCCGGAAAAAGAATCCCCACATGCTGCCCGCGCTCTCGGCCGAGAACGGCACGCCGCGGCGCGCCGCAGCGGCGCGCAGGCCGGTCACGAGGCGCGTCGTGCGCCCGGCGATCCGCGCGTGCAGCTCGGGCGTCAGTGCGCGCAGCGTCGCGAGCCCGGCCGCCATCGCCAGCGGATTGCCAGACAACGTGTCCGCCTGATACACGGCGCCTGTCGGCGCCATCATCTCCATGAGGTCGCGCCGTCCGCCGTAGGCCGCCGCCGGCAGGCCGCCGCCGATCACCTTGCCTAACGTCGTCAGATCGGGCGTGACCCCGAATCGCTCGCGCGCGCCGCCGGGCGCAATGCGAAAGCCCGTCATCACTTCATCGAAGATGAGCAGCGCGCCCGCCTCGTCGGCGATCTGCCGCAGCGCCGGCAGGAATGCGGGATCGGGCGGGATGAATCCGGCGTTGCCCACGACCGGCTCGACGATGATGGCCGCCAAACCGCCCGCGGCCGATCGCGCCATCCGACAGACAGCATCGGCGTCGTTGAACGGCGCGACGAGCGTCAGACACGCCACCTGGTCCGGCACGCCGGGCGAATTCGGCAAGCCGAGCGTCGCCACGCCCGACCCGGCCCGCACGAGGAACGAATCGGCATGGCCGTGATAGCAGCCGTCGAACTTGAGGATCGCGTCGCGGCCCGTCGCCGCCCGGGCCAGCCGGATCGCGCTCATCGTGGCCTCGGTGCCGCTCGACACGAACCGCAGCATCTCGACGTGCGGCATCCGCCTAACGATCAACTCGGCCAGCTCGGTCTCGGATTCGCACGGGATGCCGAAGCTCGTCCCGCGGGCCATCGCCGCCGCGACCGCGTCGAGCACCGCCGGCGCCGCGTGGCCTAACGCAAGCGGACCCCACGACAGCACGTAGTCGATGTACTCGCGGCCGTCGACATCCCAGATGCGCGCGCCTTCGCCGCGCTCCACCACGAACGGATCGCCGCCCACGCCGCCGAACGCGCGCACCGGCGAGCTCACGCCGCCCGGCGTCACGGCGCGCGCGCGCCGCATGATCTGCGCCGACCGCGTGCTCACCGGCCGTAGCTGCCCTGCGCGATACCCGACAGCACGGGCAGCGCGCGCGGACGCGCGGCGCTCGCCGATCCCGCCGGCACCGTCACGCGCGCCACCCGTGCGGTGAAATCATCGTCGGTCTCGACCGACTCGACGACGCATTCGATGATCGAGCCCGGCGTGGCGTCGCCCTCGAGATACGTGACGCCGTCGATGTCGTCCGCCTGCCACCAGAGCCGGCCCTCGGCGCGCTCGCCCGGAGCCGCGGCCCGATCCACGATGGCCGGCACCGTCCGCCCAACGTAACGCTCGGCGCGCTCGGCCCCGACGGCGCGCTGGATGTCCGTTAGGCGGTCGAGCCGCTCCAGCTTGAGCGATGCCGGGACGTCGTCGGCCAGCGCCGCGGCCCGCGTCCCCTCCTGCGCCGAGTAGGTGAAGGCCCCCACGCGATCGAAGCGAACCTCCTCGAGCAGGTCGCACAACTGCTGGAAATCATCGTCCGTCTCGCCGGGGAAGCCCACGATGCACGTCGTGCGCACCGCGACATCCGGCACCGCATCGCGCAGCCGGGCGACGCACGCCCGAATCGTGTCCGCCCGCTCCGGACGACGCATGCGCGCCAGCACCGCGTCCGACCCGTGTTGAATCGGGATATCGAGATACGGCACGATGCGCCGCTCGCGCGCCATCAGGTCGAGCAGTCGCGTCGTGATCCCCGCCGAATAGACGTACAGCATGCGGATCCACGGGATGGACGTCGCGTCGACCAGCGCCTCGAGCAGCTCCGGCAGACCGGTTCCGTCGCGCCGGTCGCGACCGAAATGCGCGAGGTCCTGCGCCACGAGATTGATCTCGCGCGCGCCCTGCAGCTCCAACACCTGCGCCTCACGCACGACGTCGTCGAGCGCGAACGATCGATGCGTGCCGCGCATGAGCGGGATCGCGCAGAACGCGCACCCGTGGTCGCAGCCCTCGCTGATCTTGAGGTACCGCACGTGCGGCACGTCTCCCGTGTACAGCCTAACGCCCGGATGATCGGCCTCGCGCCACACCGGATCCTGCAGCACGCCGCGCTCTCGGAGGGCCGGCACCAACCGATCCATTTCCGACGCGCCGAGGAACAGATCCACCTCCGGCAGCTCGGCGGCGAGCTCGGCCTTGTGCCGCTCGACCATGCATCCCACCGCGACGAGCGTGCGGCAGTTGCCTAACCGCTTGAGCCGGCCGGCCTCGACGATCGCGTCGATCGACTCCTGTTTCGCTGCGTCGATGAACCCGCAGGTGTTGATCACGATGACGTCGGCACGCTCGAGCTCGGTCGTGTGCCGCGCGCCGTGATCCGCCAACTGCGCGAGATAGCGCTCGCTGTCGACAGTATTTTTGTCGCAGCCGAGCGTGATGAATCCGATGTTCACGGGGTGGGAGCGAAGACCGGGACTGGCATGGCCGAAAGGTAAGGGCGGAGAAGGCGCTGAGCTACGGGCGGACAATGCCGGACAATGCCGGAGAAAAAAGCTGAAGACGGACAGAACGCGGACGAAGCCGGACAAAGCCGGAGAAAAAAGCTGAAGGCGGACAGAACGCGGACGAAGCCGGACAAGCCGGACAAAAGCTGAAGGCGGACAGGACGCGGACAGAGCCGGTCAAAGCCGGATTTGTCGATCCAAGGCGGGCACCATCGAATGCGACCGGGTGGTGATCAGTTGGCGAGTCTTCGGGATTTGGTGTGGTGCGTGTGAAGGGTTTCGCTCTGCCGGACAGGCGGAAGGTACAAGCGGGGATCTTCAGGTAGAAATCGTCCCCAGGCCGGCGCTGGACGGCACGAATCTCAATTGTTGAGGCGTTCGAGGATGCCTAACGGCCCGTTGTTCTCAGGGCGGCAATCGACGGTGGTTCTACTCGGTGCGGACTCGAGATGGCGATGGCTCCGGGTGGAAAAGGCGCGTACAAGCCTCAAGGAATCTCGCCTCTCTCCTCGCGGTTAAATCGGACAAGGCACGACAAGGCAGGACACGTCCGTTGAGTTGTCCAGTCTTGTCCGGCATGTCCGGTGTTGTCCGCCTTCCGGTCTTGTCCGGCATGTCCGGTGTTGTCCGCCTTACCGGTAATTCCCGAACTTGAGCTCGACCCCGAAATCGTTGCGGCGAAGCAGCGCGATCGCGCCCTGGAGGTCGTCCTTGGACGGCGACGACACGCGCACCTGGTCGCCCTGAATCGCCGCCTGCACCTTCTTGAGCTTCGCATCCTTGAGGGTCGCCACGATCTTCTTCGCCGTGTCGCTGTCGAGCGCCATCTTGAGCTTCACCTCGCGACGCACCGTGTCGCCGCCGGCGGGCGTGATCGCGCCGATGTCGAGATTTTTCACCGGCACGCCGCGCTTGATCAACTTCCCCTGCAGCACGTCGAAGAGCGCCCGCATCTTGAAATCGTCGTCGGCCACGAGCACGAGCAAGTTCTCGCCGCGACGAAAATCGATCGATGCCTTGGAGCCCTTGAAGTCGTATCGTTGGGCAATCTCTTTCTGCGACTGGTTGACCGCGTTGTCGACCTCCTGCAAGTCGACCCCCGTGGTCACGTCGAACGAAGCGTGTTGCGCCATGCAGACGTCCGGATGAAGTGATGAGGGCGGACAACGCGCGACACTGGCTGACAGAACCGGATCGTTGTGTGTCCGTCTCTCCGCTCCGGCCTTTGTCCGTCCCGGTCCAGCCTTGTCCGCCCTCAGTATGCCAGTGTCCGACCTACTTACTTGGACAATAGCGCCGTCTTGCCCGCCACGGCGGTGTTGAACGCCGGGACGTCCTGCGTCATCACGACGTGCACCTGATCGAGCACCGTGCGCAAGCGGGCCGCGAGTTCGTCGTGCACCGCGATGTCCGACGCAGTGGGCGCGAAGTCGGGGTCGCCCGCCACGTCGCCGGCGCCCGAGCCCACCGAGCCCTCGAGGTACAGCAGCCGCAAGTACAATCGCATGGGAGCCCGATACGTTTTCTGGTCGTTCTCCTGCAGCACGGGCTGCAGCAGCTCGTTCTCCACGCCGTCGAGTTTGTCAGAGAGCGTCTTGGCGTCGGCGAACACCGACGTGAACGCCGAATCGTGTCCGTACATCTCGCGCAGGTCCTCGACCTGCTTGCGCACCTTCTCGATGGCGTTGATCGCGTCGACCGTCGAATCGATCTCCTGATAGACGCTGTAGGCGAGCGCGCTCTGCGCCTGCGCGTCGGCGAGGGTCCCGCCCGAATGCGGATCCTTGAGCACCGTGAGCGGCTGCGACAAGCGCTGTCCGGCCGCCTCGAGCTCCACCGTGTACGTGCCCGGCGCGACGAGCGGGCCTAACACCGGATCTTCGATGCCGTAGTGGTAGATGCGACGCGTGAGCTTGCCGATGAACCGCTTGTCGGTCCAGATCTGCGGATAGCCCTTGGGCGTCGTGCGAAGCGCGACCGTATGCGTGCGGTCGTAGCGAAGATCCCACCAGGTGCGATTCATACCGGCCCTGGCCGGCACCGTGAGCTTTCGCACCACGGCGTTGTGCGCGTCGCGGATCGTGACGTGCACCGAGTCCGTGCTGCTGTCCTTGAGGAAATAATTGATCACCGCACCGTAGGGCGGATTCCGGCCGGCCGAGATGTCATCGGGATCGCCCTTGATGCGATTCGATCCGCGGAACCGATACGCCTCACGCGGCGCGAACAGGTCCGCCGGCTTCGACGCGAGCGTGGCGTCGATCGCGCGCAGCGGCGAGAGGTCGTCGAGAATCCAGAAGCCGCGGCCCTTGGTCGAGATCACGAGATCATCGAAGTGCTCCTGCACGACGATCCACGTGACCGGCGCGTGCGGCAGATTCGATTGGAGCGGGAACCAGTGTGCGCCGTCATCGAGCGTCACGTAGAGGCCGTTCTCGGTGCCGGCGTACAGCATGCCTGTGCGCTTGGGGTCTTCGCGCACGAGGCCGACGTAGCTGAACACGCTCTTCGGAATGCCGGCGCTGATCATGCGCCACGAGTGGCCATAATCGGTGGTCTCGTAGATGAACGGATCGCGGTTGTTCTCCTGGTGTCCGTCCACCGAGATGTACGCGCGCCCGGCGTCGTATCGCGACGGCTCGATGTTGCTGATCGTGCCGCCCTTGGGGAACCCGGGCGCGGCCGGCGTGACGTCGGCCCAGTGCGCGCCATCGTCGCGCGTGACGTGCACCTTGCCGTCGTTCGAGCCGGCCCAGATGAGCCCCC
>DAHUXU010000623.1 GCA_027307005.1 Gemmatimonadota bacterium | reverse complement strand
CCCGGAATCCGGCCACGCGAGCGCAGCAGCCAGCTCGTCCGGCGGTGGCGGAACGGCGGGCACGTCCCACGCCTCGTGCGGCGACGGCGCGTGGTGCTCGACGGCCGGCACCATTCGCGGCGTGGCCCACCGCGGCACGCTCTCGTTAGGCGCCGGCTCGGCGAAGGCTTCGGCGAGCGCTTCGTCGGCATCGTCCGGCGCCTGCGGCGCGACGGCCGCCGGCGGCTCCGGCGCCGGTTCCGCCGCGCGCGGCTCGACGACGGACTCGTCGCCTAACGGAGGTTGGGGCGCGTCCCGCGGCGCCTCCGGCTGCGGCATCGCCTGCGACGCCCAGAAGCTCTCCACCTCCAGCGGCGCGACGTCGGCCGCCGCCGCGTCGAACGCGACTTCCGTGCGTTCGATCTCGAGGCCCCCGGCCTCGGATGGCGCCGGACGTGCGCCGCGCTCGAGCAGCCGCGACGCATCGTCGTAGACCTGGAACGCCACGGACGGATCGTCGCTCACCACCCCCTGCTCGCCCGTCGCGCTGAGGGAGATCGGCGGGGTTTCGTACCGCTCGATCACGAACCCCTCGCCCGCATCGTGCGCGAGCGTCCCCTGCCCCGCCTCGGACGGCGTTGCTGCGTTAGGCATAGAGGCCGGCCCGGCAGCGGCGGGCTGCTCGGTGACCGCCGCGCCCGTCGGCGCCTCGGGCTCCGCCGCCATCACCTCGTCGACGGTGACGGAAGCGTTCACCACAGGGAGCGGCGGCGGCTCGTGCGCTGCATCGAGCGCGGGAGCCGATGGCGGCAATGACACGATCGGCGCCGCGAACGGTGTCACCCGCGGCGCGGCCAACGGCGCCGTGAAGGCCGGCTGCTGTTTCGGGACGCCCGGAGGGGTGAACAGCGTCCGGCGCGGCGGCGTCGCCGTGGCCGACTGCGACGGCGTCGTTGGACGGCTCGTGCGCGGCGCGAAAAACGGCGGTGAAGCCGTGCTGCGGCGTTGCTGCTTTTGCGTCTCGTCCGACTGATCGGGCATCGAGGCTCCCGAAAGGTGGGAAAATATAGCGCGCGTGTCGTTGGGCCGGCTACGACGGCCAGCCGTGCATCCCCACGAGCGGGACGAATCGCGCCGGCCCCATGTCACGACGCTCCAATGCCTCGCCGCGCCGCGTCACGAGCGTGAGCCGCTGCTCCTCGCGATCGCCCAGCGGAATCAACATGCGGCCGCCGTCGGCGAGCTGCTCGACGAGCGGCTGCGGCTCCGCCGGCGCGCCGGCCGTCACCAGAATCGCGTCGAACGGGGCGTATTCGCGCCACCCCAGCGTGCCGTCGCCGCTCAGCAGGGAGACGTTCCGGGCGCCCGATTCGCGGATCGCGTCGCGTGCCCGCTCGAGCAGTCCCCCCACGCGCTCGATCGAGAAGACCTGGCTCGACAGGTACGACAGCAGCACCGTCTGATAGCCGGAGCCCGTCCCGATCTCGAGCACGCGCTCGGATCCGGTGAGGCGCAACACCTCGAGATAGCGCGCGTGCGTGGACGGCTGCGAGATGGTTTGGCCGTTGCCGATGGGCAGCGCGCTGTCTTCGTACGCGCGGTGGCGCATACCGGTGGGCACGAAGAGATGCCGCGGCGTCTGATCGAACGCGCGCAGCACGTTGAGATCGCCCACGCCGCCGTCGTGCAGCGACTCGACCAGCCGGCGGCGGGCGCCGGCGAACTGGCTCATGGCAGTTCCATCCACCACGACGTCGCGTCCTCCAGCATGCGGGTGTGCGTGAGGTCGAGCGTCAACGGCGTGACCGACACGTATCCCTCGTTGACGGCGCGGAAGTCCGAGTCGTCGGCCCCGCTCCACTCCGCCGAGCCGCCCCCGATCCAGAAGATCTCGCGGCCGCGCGGGTCGTGCATGCGCACCAGCGAGTCGGAGTAGACGCGTCTGCCCAACCGCGTTAGGCGGATGCCCTTGATCTGCGCCGCCGGCAGCGGCGGCAGGTTGATGTTGAGCAGCGTATCGCGCGGGATGTGCTCGAGGTGCACGAGGTGGCCGAGCAGCTTGGACACCACCTGGACCTGGTCGGCGAGCAGCGCCGGATCCGCCTTGAGCTCTCCGCCGGCGAACGAGAGCGCCATGGCGGGGATGCCTAACGTGACCCCTTCCATCGCCGCGGCCACGGTGCCCGAGTAGAGCACGTCCTCGCCCATGTTGTGCCCGTGGTTGATGCCGCTCAGCACGAAGTCCGGCCGCTCGGGCATGAGCGCCTCGACCGCGAGCATGACGCAGTCGGTCGGCGTCCCGTCCACTTGCCATCGATGCTCGCCCCGCATCACCGGACGGATCGGATGGTGCAGCGTGAGCGAGTGGCTGGTGGCGCTCTGCTCCCGGTCGGGCGCGACGATCGTCACATCGCCTAACGAAGCGGCGGCCTTGGCCAGGCACTCCAGGCCGAACGCGAGGATGCCGTCGTCGTTGGTGCACAACAGCCGCATCAGGCGAACGCTCCGGCGCGCTGTCGCCAGATGGCGCGGACCACCAGCGCCGTGTCCCGCACCAGGCGGAAGTGGCTCGGCGCGCCGTACATCGTAGGCACCGGGACGGCGGCAATCGTGAACCCGGCGCGTGCCGCGCCGATGAGAAATTCCGTCTCGAACTCGTATCGATCGCCGCTCGCACGGACGCGCTCGAGCACGGTGCGGCGCATCGCGCGAAAGCCGCACTGCGCGTCCGGCACCCGGGAATGCACGATCGCGCCCACGGCTCGGCTCGCGAGCGCGTTCGTGACTCGCCGGCCCATCGGCATCGCGCCGGCCCCGCGCGCGCGCGTGCCCACCGCCAGGTCCGCGTTGTCGAGCGCGGCGACCAGTCGAGGCGCCGCCCACGGGTCGTGCTGGCCGTCCGCATCCACGGTCACCACCGCGCGCGCACCCTGGGCGAGCGCCGCGCTCGCCCCCGCGCGTAGGGCCGCGCCTTTGCCGCGGTTGCGCTCGAAGCGCATCACGGTGTCGGCACAGGCGCGTGCAACCGCATGGGTGTCATCGCGCGACCCGTCGTCCACCACGATGATGCACGCGCCGGCGAGCGCCTCGCGGAGCGCGGCCACCACGAGCGGCAACGTCGGCGCCGCATCGAGCGCGGGAATCACGCACGCGAGCGGCGCGATCACCGGCCGCGGCCTCCGCCTCCCGACGGAGGCTTGGCCGCCGACGGAGCCGGTTCCGCACCGTCGCCGCCTAACAAGCCGAGGACTTCGCGCAGCTCCTGCTCCATGGTTTCGATGGTCTGCAGGTCGAGCGCGGTGCGGGCCGCCGGCCGCAGCTCGCCCTTGCGGCGGTGCTGGTCGACCTTCTGCCGCGCGCCGTCGATCGTGTACTTCTCGGTGTACAGCAGATGCTTGACGAGCATGATGAGCTCGATCTCGCGCCGCTGGTACACGCGGTTGCCGGAGCGGTTCTTCGCCGGGCTCAGAAACCGGAACTGGCTCTCCCAGTAGCGCAGCACGTGCGGCTTGAGGCCGGTCAGCTCGCACACCTCGCCGATGGAGAAAAACTCCTGCACCGGGTCGCGGTGATGGCCCTGGGCATTCGAGTGCGCCGAGCGTGGGGACTGTGGACTCATGAGTCGACCTCCGCGCGGAGCTCGCGCGACATCAGTTCAGCAATCGCATCGCGGGGATGATGGCGCTCGAACAATATGCGATACACCGCGGCCACGATGGGCATCTCGATGGCGGCGCGCGCGGCGAGGGCATGCGCGCTCTGGGTGGTCACGACGCCTTCGGCGACGGTCTCGCGTCTGGCGAGGACGTCCTCGAGCGACGCGCCGCGGGCCATATCGAGGCCGAGGGCGCGGTTGCGGCTCAGGGAGCCGGTGCACGTGAGGACCAGGTCGCCCAGTCCGGCGAGGCCGGCGAACGTGCGCCGCGACGCACCCATGGCCACGCCTAACCGAGTGATCTCGGCGAGCCCGCGCGTGATCAGCGCCGCGCGCGGGTTGAACCCCAATCCCAATCCTTCGGCGATCCCGGTGGCCACCGCGATGACGTTCTTGAGCGCGCCGCCGACTTCGACGCCGATCACGTCATCGTGCGAATACACGCGGAACGTCTCGTTGCTGAGCGCGCGTTGGGCGAGTTGCGCGGCGGCCTCGTTCGTCGACGCCGCCACGACCGCGGTCGGTTGCCGGGCGATGACCTCGGTGGCAAAACTGGGGCCGGACAACGCGACCACCGGGCGCCCCGGCAGTTCCTCGCGGACGACGTCGGTCATCACCACGAGCGTCCGGCGCTCGATGCCCTTGCTGGCCACGACGAGGGTCGCGCTGCCCGGCACCGCGTCGCGGTGGCCGCGCAGCACGGTGCGCAGCACGTGCGACGGCGTCACATAGACGATGAGCTCGGCGCCGGCCGTCGCTTCGCCTAACGAACAGGTCGCGCGGACGGCCGGCGCGATGGCTGCGCCCGGCAGGAACCGCGGATTGGCGTGGCGGGTGTTCACGGCCTCGACCACGTCCGGCTCGAACGCCCACAGCGCAACGTCGTGCTCGTTGCGCGCGAGCAGGTCCGCCAGCGCGGTGCCCCACGCCCCGGCCCCGACGACGGCGCACCGCATCAGTCGCCCGCCGCCGGCCGGCGTCCCACGCGGTGCTCCTCGCCCCGGCGCAAGCGGCCGAGGTTCGCGCGG
>DAHUXU010000616.1 GCA_027307005.1 Gemmatimonadota bacterium | reverse complement strand
AGAAGGAGCTCCACGCCGCCAGAGAGCTCGCGCGCGACAGCGTCTTCTCCGACAGCGTCGGCGCCAATGTGGTCAACCCCTACGCCGGCCGCATCCCCGCCCGCAAGCAAGCGGTCGAGGACTGGACCTTTCTCCTCATCTTCACGCACCTCATTTCGGCGGCCGATGCGTTCGTCGCCGCCCAACTCTGGGATGTGCCCGTGCAGGTGCGTGGACAGTCTGATGCC
Organism: Gemmatimonadota bacterium; assembly: GCA_027307005.1. GTDB lineage: Bacteria > Gemmatimonadota > Gemmatimonadetes > Gemmatimonadales > Gemmatimonadaceae > JADGGM01. The sequence goes on along the minus strand of DAHUXU010000616.1, from coordinate 10,081 downwards.
AGGCAGGCCAGCATCAGCGTGACGGTACCTTTTTGATGGCTCCGCGCGACCCCATCGGGGTGTTCGATTCCGGTATCGGCGGCCTAACGGTCGTCCGCGAGCTCGTGCGACAGCTGCCGCACGAGCGCATCATTTATTTCGGCGACACCGCACGCGTCCCGTACGGACCCAAAAGCCCCGACACCGTCCGCCGCTACAGCAACGAGATCGCCACGTGGCTCGCCGATCAGCACGTGAAAGTGATCGTCGTCGCGTGCAATACCGCCACCGCACACGCGCTGGAGCAGCTCCAGCGCGACTTCCCACTGACCGTCATCGGCGTGGTGCAGCCCGGCGCGCGGGCGGCGGTGTGCGCCACGCGCAATCATCGCATCGGCGTCATCGGCACGCTCGGCACCATCAACTCTGGCGCGTACGACCGCGCGATCCACGCCATCGCGCAGGACGCGGAAGTCGTCGCGCAAGCATGTCCGCTGTTCGTGCCGCTCGTCGAGGAGGGATGGCTCGACACCGAGGCGACGCGCCTCATCGCGCGCGAATATCTCCGCCCCTTCACGTCCGATCACATCGACACGCTCGTGCTCGGCTGCACGCACTACCCGCTGCTCAAGCCGATGCTCGCCGAAGTCGTTGGGCGCGAGGTGCGGCTCATCGACAGCGCCGAAGAAACCGCGGCCGAAACCTGTCGCGTGCTCGCCGAGCGTCATCTCGTTGCGCCGCCGGGCGCGGTCGGTACGCACCGCTTCGTCGCGTCAGATGCGCCGGATCACTTCCTACGGCAGGGACAGCGTTTTCTCGGCGCCGCGATCGACGAAGTCGAGAAGGTCACCCTCGGCTGATCCGGTCCACCGTCGCAGCTCGACGCGCTCGGGATGCACCACCAGGAACGTTTGCTCGTCCATCCACGCACCGGGATTCGCGTACACGCCGTCGCGCACGCCTCGCAGTGCAGGCACGTGCGAGTGGCCGAAGATGACGAGATCGAGATCGTGTCGCGTGGTGAGGTGGCGCATCGCAATGGCTTCGAGGCCCTTGCCACCGTCGCCGGCGGCGCGCAACCGGCTCACATCGGAGCTCCCCGCCGCAATGCCTACCGACCAGTCGGGATGAATCCATCGGAACGCGCGAATCGCCCAACGATTGCGCAACACCGTACGCAACCGACGGTACGCGCGATCTTCGCGCTCTCGGAGCCCGTCGCCGTGCTCGACGAGCGCGCGCCAGCCGCCCAACGGACCCGGCCAGGGTCCCAGATGGAAGTCGACGCCCACTTCGTTCGTCAGCAGATCGCCGCCCCAGCAGTCGTGGTTGCCGCCCACGTAGAGCACGCGCGTTCCGGCATCGTGGAGATCGGCTAACGCTGCCAACGTGCGAAAGTGCCCGCGCGGTTCGACGCGCCGCCACTCGAACCAGAAGTCGAACAGATCGCCGTTCACGACCAGCGACCCGGGCTGTCCGATGCGGCTCCGCAGAAAGGACACGAGGCCGCGCTCGCGTTCCGCCGACGCGGCGCCGAGATGCGCATCCGAGAACACGTAGCACGGCGGGTCGAGCATGAGCACATTCTAGCCGACGCGCGCGACCTTTACAAACCGCCGCGGCGCACGCATCGTCCCGCCGTCTGATGCCGCCGCGCACATCCTCTGTCGAGTTTCGCGTCCGCTATGCCGAGACGGATCGCATGGGTGTGGTGTATCATTCGCACTACCTCGTGTGGTGCGAGATCGGCCGCACGGACCACATTCGGCAATCGGGCATGCCGTACCGCGAGATGGAAGAGCGGGGCATCGTGCTCGCGGTCGCCGAGGCCGGGATCCGCTACAAATCGCCGGCGCGGTACGATGACATGATCCGCGTCGAAACCCTCATCAGCCGCGTCGCCTCACGCACCGTGACCTTCGACTACGTGATCTCGAACGCCGACACCGGCGACGCGCTCGCCACGGCGAGCACGGTGCTCGTATCGTTGAACGGCGACCACCGCGTGGTCACGCTGCCTCGCGACATCCGGGAGCTCCTCGCGCGTGATGCGACCGGCTCGACGTAGCGGCGCGCTGGTCGCGTTGGTCGCGGCCGCTCTCGCGTGCGCGGTACACGGCGCGGGAGCTCCTGCGCCGGCGCGCGGCGCGGCCATCGACGTCGCCGCGTATGCGCGGCTGCTGCAAATGGAAGACGCGCGCCGCCTCGACACCGCGGTGGTGCGCGCTGCACTCGGCTCGGGCCACCCGGTGGAGCGCGCGCACGCCGCGCTCGCCGTTGGCCGGGTGCACGGAACCGCGATGGCGCCGCTGCTGCGGGCGCGGCTCGCCGACCCCGACACCGCCGTCGCCGCGAGCGCCGCGTTTGCGTTAGGCCTGCTCCGCGACTCGGCGAGCGTGCCGGCGCTCGAGCGCGCGTTAGGCGCAGCGCCCGGCGTGGCCGCGGTGGCCGCGTGGAGCCTGGGCGAAATCGGCGGGCCGGCGGCGGTCGCCATTCGCCGGGCGTTGGGCGCGGCGCGGCCGGCCCCGGTCGCGCGGGCGCTCCTGCTCGCCGCCGCCAAGGTGCATCCGGCTCCGGTGGATGACGTGCGGCCGTACCTCCACCGCACCGATGCTGACCTGCGTTGGGCGGCCGTCTACGCCGTCTCGCGCACGCCGGTCGCCGCCGCCGTCCGCGACGTCGCTCCGCTCGCCGGCGACGCGAGCGCGCTCGTCCGGGCACAGGTCGCCCGCGCCATGTCGCATCGCGCCGCCGGCGACTCGCTCGCGGAGATCGCGCGGCCCGTGCTCCAGTCGCTCGCCCGCGACACATCCGCGCACGTGCGCATCGAGGCCCTGCGCGCCGCGGCCACGTACGGCGACTCGTCGCGCGCGCTCCTGCTCGCCGCGCTCCACGACGCCGACGGCAACGTCCGCCTTACCGCCGCCCAGTCGTTAGGCGCGGTGCCCGACGTGCCGCGCCCCGCCTGGACGAGCGCCTGGCGCGCCGATACCGGCTTCGCCTTTCGCGCCGCCGTGCTCGCGTCGGCAATGAAGCACGACGTCGTCCTTCCCGCGGCCGAGTCCGACAATCCGGACTCGTGGTCGCACGTGGGCGACTGGCGATATCGCGCCGCCGTCGCCAACGCCGGCGCCGACGCGCCGTCGATCGAGCGCATGCGCCAAGTGTCGCTGCTCGCCACGCGCGATCCGGACCCGCGCGTGCGCGAGGCGGGGTTCGCCGCGCTCGCCCCCCACGCCGACACCGCCGAGCAGCACCCCTGGCGCCGGCAGTACATGTACTTCGGCCTAACGGACCGCGACCCGGACGTGCGCGCGCTCGCCATCGAGTCGCTCGTCGGCCACGCGTCGGCCGCCGAGCTGCCGCGCGTGTGGGCGGGCTGGTCGCGCGCACAGGCCGATACGGTGGACGACGCGCGCGTGGCCGTGCTGCACTACGTCGCGAGCGCCTGGAAGCGCGACAGCGCGGCGTTCCCCGACTCGCTCACCGCCATGCTCCGCGCGCTTCCGGCGCCCGCGAATCCGCTGGTGCGCGCCGCCGGGCTCGGCTGTCCGCTGTTCGCGGCGTGGCGCGACGCACCGCCGGCGACCGTGCATCCGCTCGCTTGGTACGAAGCACGCGTGCGTGATCTCGTCGTCCCGGCGTTGCGCGGCGCGCGCCCGCACGCCGTGCTCGCCACCGCGCGAGGATCCATCGACATCGAGCTCTATGCCGAGGACGCGCCGCTCACTGTGTTCAACTTTCTCTCGTTAGCACGCGCGGGCGCCTATGATCACATCGCCTTTCACCGCGTCGTTCCCGACTTCGTCGTCCAGGATGGCGACGCGCGCGGCGATGGAAACGGCGGCCCATCCTACACGATTCGCGACGAGCTGAATCGCCGCCTCTATGACCGCGGCGCCGTCGGCATGGCGCTCGGCGGCCCCGACACGGGAGGAAGCCAGTATTTCATCACCCTGTCGCCGCAGCCGCATCTGGACGGCGGATATACCGTGTTCGGCCACGTCACATCGGGCTACGATGCGCTCGACGCGATCGTTCAGGGCGACAGCCTGTTCACCGTTCGCGAGAAGTGATGCGACCCTCGATCGCAGCCGCCAACGGCTGCCTCGTCGGTATGTCAACCATGCTCGGCAGTCGCTCGCTCGTCCTAGTCGTAGGCGCACTCGCAATGATCGGTTGCGCGCCGAAAGCGCCGCCGCTGACGGGAACCCCTGCGCCCGTTCGAATTCCGGAGACGAGTTTGCCATCCGTGGACCAGCAGATCGTGTTCAATTGGGTCTTCTCGGAAGGTGGCTACCACGCGAGAGGCGATGGCGCCGCGCGGATCGCACCTCCCGACAGCGCCCGTTTGGATTTCTTTGTGTCCAACGGAATGGGAGGCGGATTCGCGTGGCTCATCGGCGACTCGCTCACCGTGCCGAAGCAAACGGACAGCCGCGTGCACGACTACCTGCCGCCGGTCCCGATGATCTGGGCGACGCTCGGGCGTCTCGCAGTTCCGCCGCTCGCCGACACCGTCGCCCGCGTTGACGGCGACACGCTGCGCATCGAAATTGGTCGCAGTCCCCGATGGCGTGCTACCTTCACCGGCTCGTCCTTGCGAAGACTCGAGCTCATCGACGGCGACCGCATCCGCGAACGAACCGTCCGCGACGATGACCGCCACGTGGTGTATGAGCGCACTGACGCGCACCGCTCGCTCGATATCGTCATCACGCGCGTTGACACCGTTTCCACATTCGATGCGTCGATCTGGCATTAGCTGGTTGCTCGCGTTCATTCCGCTGCTCACCGGAGCCTGCATCTACGGCTTTGCCGGTGGCGGACTGCCGCCCCGCATCAAGAGCGTCGCCGTGCTGCCGTTCGACAACGAGACCGCATCGGCCACCCTGCAGGGTGAGCTGTACACCGAGATGCGGCGCGACGTCGAATCGCGGCTGGGCCTGCACGAGGCCGCAGAGGACAAAGCGGACGCAGTCGTGAAGGGCACGATCACCAAGTACGACGCCGACATTCCGATCGCCTACAGCGCCGATCCCAACCAGTCGAATTCTGCCCAACGGAAGGTGCAGATCACGGTCGACGTCGACATCATCGACGAGGCCACCGGCCGCTCCATCTGGTCGCAGAAGGGGATGATGCGCGACGGCTCGTACAACGAGCGTGACGAAGCCACTGGCCGGAAGGAAGCCATTCAGAAAATCGTCAACGACGTCGTGGCGGGCGCGCAATCGCAATGGTGACCCGGCTCGCGGGCGCGCGAACCGGACGCGTGACCGTGGGCTGTCTCACGCTCATCCTGCTCGTCGTCGTCTTCGGCTACGTCGGGTACGCCGTGGGGCAGGTGTATTGGCGCTACTATCAGTATCAGGACGCGTTCAATCAGCAGGCGAGGTTCGCGGCGGGATCGCCTGATGATACGATCATCGTACGACTGCGTGCCCAGGCGGACTCGCTCGGCCTGCCGCCGGACGCCCAACGGATCCATGTGCGCCGCACGTCCAAGGGCATCACGATCTGGTCGCAATACGCCGATTCGGTGTTTCTCCCCGGCCTGAATCGCGAGCTGGATTTCACCGTGCACGCGGAAAAGTCGTTCTGAGCGTGCGAGCGCCGGGCTCGAAGGTGTTGTCGTTAGGCGGGGCCGTGCGCTGGCGCGCCGACGCCGGGCGCGTTGCGTTCACCAACGGCGTCTTCGATCTCCTGCACCCGGGACACGTCGACCTGCTCCTCGCGGCGCGGAACACGGCGGACGCGCTCATCGTCGGCATCAACAGCGACGATTCGGTGCGGCGCCTCAAAGGCGCCGGACGTCCCGTGCGATCGGCTGCCGATCGCGCCTACGTGCTGGCCGCGCTCGAGTGCGTCGACGCCGTCGTGATCTTCCCCGAGGACACCCCGCTGACGATCATTCGTGCGCTCCACCCCGATGTGCTCATCAAGGGCGGCGACTATGCGGCGGCGGATGTCGTCGGCCGTGCGGAAGTCGAGGGCTGGGGCGGGCGTCTCGTCATCGTTCCGCTCACCGCGGGACATTCCACCACCGCAATCATTGCATCGCTTCGTGACCGCATCTGAACCAACGCCGCGCACGGGACGCGGACCGCACAAACTTCGCGCCATTACCATCGAGCGCGGCGCCGCACCGTACGCCGAAGGATCGTGTCTCATCGCGTTCGGTTCGACGCGCGTCCTCTGCACCGCGAGCATCGAAGAGGGCGTGCCCGCATGGCGCAAAGGCCGCGGCGAAGGATGGCTCACCGCGGAATACGCGATGCTGCCGCGCGCCACGCACACGCGCACGGCGCGCGAGCGCTCTCAAGTGGGTGGACGCACGCAGGAGATCCAGCGGCTCATCGGGCGCAGCCTCCGGGCGATGCTCGACGATTTTCGCTTCGGCGAGCTCACCCTCAAGGTCGACTGCGATGTCTTGCAGGCCGATGGCGGCACGCGCACGGCATCGGTGACCGGCGCCTGCGTCGCTGTGTGCGACGCGTTCGCGTGGCTGGTCGCCCGCGGCCGCCTCAGGGCGACGCCCGTCAAGCGGCGCGTCGCCGCAGTGAGCGTCGGCATCATCGACGGTGAGCCGCGCCTCGATCTCGACTATGCCGAGGACGTGCGCGCCGGCGTCGACATGAACGTGGTGATGACCAGCGAGGGACGATTCGTGGAAGTGCAGGGCACCGGCGAGCACGCCACGTTCGAGCGCCGGGAGCTGGACCAGCTGCTCGAGTTGGCCGCCGGCGGTGTGCGTGCGCTGCTCGAGGCGCAGTCGCGCGCGTTAGGCGCGTGACCGGGCGGCCGGCGGCGCCGCTCATCCTGGCCACGCGCAGCCTCGGCAAGCTGCACGAGCTCGGTCCCATGCTGGCCGCATACGGCATCGAAACCCTCACGCTCGACCAAGCCGGGGTGGCCGAGCGTCCCGTGGACGAGGAGGGACTCGAGCACTTCCCGACCTTCGAGGAGAATGCGCTCGCCAAGGCGCGCTATTTCTTCGAGCGGGCGGGCCGCCGCCCAACGGTGGCCGACGACTCGGGCCTCGAGGTACTTGCGTTAGGCGGGCGGCCGGGCGTGCACACCAAGCGCTGGAGCGGCCGCACGGACCTGAGCGGCCGGGCGCTCGATGCCGCGAACAACGCGAAGATGCTGCGCGAACTTTCCGGCATCGCCGATCGGCGCGCGCGCTACGTCTGCGTCGCTGCCTACATCGATGCATCCGGCGAGCGCGTGTGCCGCGGCGAGAGCACCGGGCGCATCCTCGACGCGCCGCGCGGCACTGGCGGCTTCGGCTACGATCCCTTGTTCTTGTCCGACGATCTTGGCGTCACGTTCGCCGAGGCGACGCGCGAGCAGAAGGAGCAGGTGAGTCATCGCGGTCGAGCGTTCGCGCACCTGGCGGCGCGGTTGTCGGAGAACTCGAAGTAGAGGTACGGTTCGAGAGCGGTATCGCGCTGAGAGTCGCGGGACATGACTCGACGCAAAGCAAACGGCCCGGGCAAACAATCGCCGCGGGCCGTCCTTACGCTGTTGTCAGTCGGTTGTCCAATGCGCCCTGTAGGAATCGAACCTACAACCTAATGATTAAGAGTCATTTGCTCTGCCAATTGAGCTAAGGGCGCAACTCTCTCCGCCACGCGCCAGGGAGGACTCGAACCTCCGACCCACAGCTTAGAAGGCTGTTGCTCTATCCACCTGAGCTACTGGCGCTCGAACCAGTTCCCTCTCGCGCGGCGGTCAACTCGTCCCACTCAATCGTGACTCGGGACGACTGCCAGGTCGGGGCGACCGGATTTGAACCGGTGACCTCCTGCTCCCAAAGCAGGCGCGATACCAGGCTACGCTACGCCCCGCAATCACACACCACTCCCTGTCCCAGCACCGAGCCGCCTCCAGTCCTTCACTCGAGGCAGGGAATCAACACAGCCTGCGGAAAATAGCCGAGCACGGACTGTCGGTCAACGCGGCCTCGAGTTTGGTACTGGTACAGTTTGGTTAGTACCGCGCTGAGACGCATTGGTCGCGACCCGCATGACGAGACGTGAGGCACCCTCCGACTCGCCCGTGGTGGGTTTCCTCGCTTTGATGATACGGATTGAACGGATGACAGCACGGAGAACGGCACGGATCGCTCAGCGAGCGTGGCAGCCTCATCGCACGGGCAGCGGGCGGTCCCGTTAGGCGGATGCACGGGCGCGCCGATGGCGGATGAGCACGATCGCACGAACGCGTCGGCTCGCGGGACTTGAACTCTGGAAAATCTGCCAGTAAGTTGCTCGCCCCTTCGACAATTCGCGCGAGAAAGTTCTTGCGTTGGGGTTGACGCCGGGGATGAACAACAGTAGCATTAGCGGCTGCCACAGAAAACGTGGCGGATCGTGATATTCGCTGATTGACAATCGATGTGAGAGACGGTTGTGCGAGGCGGACTCGTTGATCTCGCGATCTGTTCGGATGGCGAGGGAGAGTCGACCTGAACAACTTTTGTGATTCTGGCGTTGTCGTGCTGAGGCACGGCAGCTGTCGGAAAGAGCCACAAACGAACTTTTCTCATTGGAGAGTTTGATCCTGGCTCAGGACGAACGCTGGCGGCGTGCTTAACACATGCAAGTCGAGGGGGGTGGGGCAACCCACTCACCGGCGAACGGGTGCGTAACACGTGAGCGACCCGCCCTACCAGAGGGGGATAGCCGGCCCAACGGCCGGGTAATACCGCATACGCTCTTTGGGCTACATGGCCTAGGGAGGAAAACCCGCAAGGGTGCTGGAGGAGGGGCTCGCGGCCTATCAGCTAGTTGGCGAGGTAACGGCTCACCAAGGCGACGACGGGTAGCTGGTCTGAGAGGATGGCCAGCCACATTGGGACTGAGAGACGGCCCAGACTCCTACGGGAGGCAGCAGTGGGGAATATTGCGCAATGGCCGAGAGGCTGACGCAGCGACGCCGCGTGTGGGATGAAGCTCTTCGGGGTGTAAACCACTGTTGCCCGGGACGAAACTCCTGCTTTGGCGGGATTGACGGTACCGGGTGAGGAAGCACCGGCTAACTCCGTGCCAGCAGCCGCGGTAATACGGAGGGTGCGAGCGTTGTCCGGAATCACTGGGCGTAAAGGGCGCGTAGGTGGCTCGTGAAGCGTGCGGTGAAAGTCCGAGGCTCAACCTCGGATCGGCCGTGCGGACTCGCGGGCTCGAGCGTTGTAGAGGCGGGTGGAATTCCGGGTGTAGCGGTGGAATGCGTAGAGATCCGGAAGAACACCGGTGGCGAAGGCGGCCCGCTGGGCAACTGCTGACACTGAGGCGCGACAGCGTGGGGAGCAAACAGGATTAGATACCCTGGTAGTCCACGCCGTAAACGATGGGCACTAGGTGCTTCGGGGAGCGACCCTCGGAGTGCCGGCGCTAACGCATTAAGTGCCCCGCCTGGGGAGTACGGCCGCAAGGCTGAAACTCAAAGGAATTGACGGGGGCCCGCACAAGCGGTGGAGCATGTGGTTTAATTCGACGCAACGCGAAGAACCTTACCTGGGCTTGACATGCTGGGGAAGCCGGGGAGAGACCTCCGGTGTCCTTCGGGACTCCAGCACAGGTGCTGCATGGCTGTCGTCAGCTCGTGTCGTGAGATGTTGGGTTAAGTCCCGCAACGAGCGCAACCCTCGCGTCCAGTTGCCAGCGAGTAAAGTCGGGGACTCTGGGCGGACTGCCGGTGCCAAACCGGAGGAAGGTGGGGACGACGTCAAGTCATCATGGCCCTTACGTCCAGGGCTACACACGTGCTACAATGGGCCGTACAAAGGGATGCAAAAGCGCGAGCTCAAGCCAATCCCAAAAAGCGGTCCTCAGTTCGGATTGGAGGCTGCAACTCGCCTCCATGAAGCCGGAATCGCTAGTAATCGTGGATCAGCTACGCCACGGTGAATACGTTCCCGGGCCTTGTACACACCGCCCGTCACGCCATGGAAGCTCGGAGCGCCCGAAGTCGGTGTCGGAACTCGCAAGAGACCAAGCCGCCGAAGGCGAGCCGAGTGACTGGGGCGAAGTCGTAACAAGGTAGCCGTAGGGGAACCTGCGGCTGGATCACCTCCTTTCCGGAGCGACGAGTAAGC